>CABRZA010000053.1 GCA_902475285.1 uncultured Porphyromonadaceae bacterium | reverse complement strand
GACTCGAACCGCTCACCTCGACACTGCCAGTGTCGCGCTCTAGCCAGATGAGCTAGTGCCCCTTGCTTTTGCGATGCAAAGTTACGGCGAGTTTTTGGATTGACCAAATTATTTTGGATGTTTAATATTTGTTATTGTTTTTATACATATTTTATTCGCTTCGACTCATTTTTTTGCGTTATCTTCGCAAACCAATAAGTAATTTGATACCATGAATCTTCGACAACTATCTTTGCGACTTTTCATCACGCTGGCTTTGCTGCTGGCTGTAAGCACTGTGGCTGTGGCCGCGGACGGCGTTACCGTGGGTGCCGCACGCACCGACCAATATCTGCCCCTGCTCAAAGGCAAGCGCGTGGCCCTCTTCTCGAACCACACCGGCATGGTGGGCGACCGCCATACACTCGACATCATGCTCGACAATGGCGTGAATGTAACCACGCTTTTCTCGCCCGAACACGGCTTCCGCGGCACCGCCGACGCCGGCGAGCATGTGAAGAGCGGCGTCGACGGCCCTACGGGTATACCAATCGCCAGCCTCTACGACGGCCGGGGCTCGCGCATGCCTGCCAAGGAAGTGATGGAACGGTTCGACGTGATAGTGACCGACATCCAGGACGTAGGCCTGCGTTACTATACATATTATTGCACGATGATCGACCTCATGAACGCCGCGGCTGCCTACGGCAAGGAGTTCGTGGTGCTCGACCGCCCCAACCCCAACGGCATGACTGTCGACGGCCCCGTGCTCGACATGAAGTATGAGTCGGGCGTAGGCCGTCTGCCCATTCCCGTGGTGCACGGCATGACCCTCGGCGAGCTCGCACTCATGGCCGTGGGCGAGGGCTGGCTTAAAGACGGCGCGCGTCCGGCGCTTACCGTGGTGCCGTGCGAGGGCTACACCCATCAGACGCGCTACCGCCTGCCGGTGGCACCGTCGCCCAACCTGCGCACAATGCTCGCAATTTATCTTTATCCCTCCACATGCTATTTCGAGGCCACGCCCGTGAGCCTCGGCCGAGGCACCGACATGCCTTTCGAGTGCTACGGACATCCCGACATGAAGAACCGCGCCTTCGACTTCACGCCGCGCAGCGTGGCCGGAGCAAAGAATCCGCCGCAACTGGACAATCTCTGCCACGGCGTCGACCTCCGCAACATCTCCGAGGAAGAGGCGATAGCGCAGGGCATCAATCTTGAATACCTCATCGACGCCTACCGCGACCTCGGTATGGGCGATGCATTCTTCCGTTCGTTCTTTGAAAAACTCATTGGCCGCGGCGACATCCGCCGCATGATAGAAGACGGCCGCAGCGCCGCCGATATCAAGGCCACGTGGGCCGACGATGTGGCCGCTTTCCGCCTGCGCCGCAGTCCTTATCTTCTTTACGCTGAATAAACCATGAGCCAGCCTGTAATCGTAATCATCACTATCGCAGCCTATTTCGTGCTGCTTATGGCCGTGTCGTACTTCGCCTCGCGGGGTTCGGACAACACCACCTTCTTCACCGGCAACCGCAAGGCTCCGTGGCCCGTGGTTGCCTTCGCCATGATAGGCGCCGCCATATCGGGTGTGACATTCATCTCCGTGCCCGGCATGGTGGTGGGCAAGGGCTATGCCTACCTTCAAATGGTGCTCGGCTTCATCGTGGGCTATGTAGTGATCGCCTATCTCCTTGTGCCGCTGTTCTATAAGAAGAATCTTCTGTCGATATACGGCTACCTTGAAGAACGCTTCGGGCGCTCGACCTACCGCACGGGCGCATGGTTCTTCTTCGTGTCGAAGATGCTCGGTGCCGCCGTGCGTTTCTTCGTGGTGTGCGCCGTGCTGCAGCTCCTGGTGTTCTCGCCCCTGCACATTCCTTTCGTGTTCAACGTCATAGTCACCATCGCCCTCATTTGGCTCTATACCGTGCAGGGCGGCGTGAAGTCGATAATCTGGACCGACACCCTCAAAAGCTTCTGCCTCATAATGTCGGTGATTCTGTGCATCTACTTTGTGGCCACAAACTTGGGTTACAGCTTCGGCGAGCTCACCTCGGCCATAGCCGACCATCCGAGCGCGCGAATGTTCTACTTCGACAATCCGAAGGAGGGCACATATTTCTGGAAGCAGTTCCTCGCCGGTGTGTTCATGGCGATAGCCACCAACGGCCTCGACCAGGACATGATGCAGCGCAACCTCGCCTGCACCGACCATAAGAGCAGCCGTAAAAACATGATAGTGAGCGGTGTGACGCAGTTCTTCGTCATAGCCCTCTTTCTCCTTTTGGGTACGGTGCTCGTGATGTTCCTCGACGCCAAGGGTCTGGATATTCCCGTCAAGAGCGACGAAATATTCGGCATGGTGGCGCAGCACCCCGACGTACCCGTAGTGGTACTGGTACTCTTCGTGTTAGGCCTCATATCGGCGGCCTACTCCGCCGCCGGTTCGGCGCTCACGTCGCTCACCACATCGTTTACCGTCGACATCCTCCAGGCGCACAAGAAAGGCGACGAAAAGCAACTCACGCGCACCCGCAAGCTCGTGCATGTGGCAATGTCGGTGTGCATGGGTTTGGTAATCATTGCCTTCTATCTTCTTTCCAACCAGGACGCCATCTCGGCAGTCTATACCCTCGCATCGTATACCTATGGCCCCATCCTGGGCCTCTTTGTCTACGGTATGTTCGGCAGCAAGCCCGTGCACGACCGTTATGTGCCTTTGGTATGCATTGCCGCTCCCTGCCTCTCGTGGGTGATTCAGTGGGGGCTGAAACACTGGTTCGGCTATGAAACGAGCTTCGAGCTCCTCATAATGAACGCCTTGATTACCATCATAGGCCTGCGCCTTCTCTCGATAGGCAAGAAGGCCGTCGCCGGGGAGGCCTCGGCCTGAACCTTATGGCGCGCGACCTCTTCAACCGCTATCTCTGGCTCGTCGATACCCTGCGCAGCTACGGAGCCCTTACACGCGCACGCATCGACGAGCTGTGGCAGCAGTGCCCTCTTTCCGACGGACGCCCCATGCCGCGGCGTACGTTCTGCAACTACCGCGAGGCCGCCGAGAATTTTTTCGACATAGAGATAAAGGTCGATCCGGCCACCCACGAGTACTACATCGCGCAGGGCGAGCACAACGACTCCATGCAGCGCTGGCTTCTCAACAACGCCGCCACGCACCGCCTCCTCACCGACAGCCGCGACGTGGCTCACAAGATTATGGTCGACGACGTTCCGTCGGCGCGAGAGTATCTTGCCCCGGCCATCGAGGCCCTCCGTGGCAACCGGCGTGTGATGTTCGACTACATGCCCTTCTACCGTCTTGTACCCACGGCCGACATTCTGCTCGAACCGTATCTGGTGAAGCTCTTCCGCCAGCGCTGGTATTTGGTGGGGCGGCATGTGGCGCAGAATCGAATCAAGACCTATGCCCTCGACCGCATATCGAAGTTCCGCCTGCTCACCGACACTTTCGAGCCCGACCCGACATTCGACGGCGAGCGCTATTTCGCCGGGGCCTTCGGCATCGTTGCCGACGAGGGCGAGCTGCAGCGCGTGGTGCTGCGTGTGCAGCCCGGGCAGGCCAAATATTTCAGAGCACTTCCTCTTCATGCGTCGCAGGAGGAGTTTGTGCACGACAACTACTCCGATTTCCACTATCTCATCCGCCCCACCCGCGACTTCGTCGAGGAGATTCTCAGCCACGGCCCCCGCGTGCAAGTGATAGCGCCTCCCGAGCTCCGCGACAGGGTGCGCAGTGAGCTCGAAGAGGCGCTGAAATCGTATCAGGACAAAGCCTGACTTACAGCTTATTTCACGTCGAAGCCGGCGAGGCGTACGGCCTGGGCAACAGCTTCGGGCGTGGCCGTGCCGTCGACTGTGGCGGTGCCTTTTGCAAGGTCGACGTCGACGCTCTCCACGCCGTCGAGGCCGCGGAGGGCTTTCTCTACTGTGGCCTTGCAGTGGGGGCAGGCCATGCCTTCGATGTTGTAGGTTGTTGTCATGGTGCTTGTTGTTGTTTGGTGATTGTGTTTTCTGTTCTTTATTGCGGCATAGATGAGGAGTCCGACCAGGAGGGCAGAGCACGCCGTGTCGAAGATGCCGAAAGCGTGGGTGTGGCATGCGGCGGTGGCAGCGTTGCCGACTGCGAACCACGATGCGGGGAGCAGCATGTCGATTGCGAGTCCGAACGCTATGGCTGTGACTATCACAGAGCCAACATATACGGCAGTGGCTCGACGACCGAGCGTGCGGCCCAAAATCATAATCGACGCGAAGTTGGCTGCCGGGCCGGCCATGAGCATTACGAAAGCTATGCCGGGCGAGAGCCCCTTTGCCATGAGCGACAGCGCAATGGGTATCGAGCCCGTGGCGCACACATACATGGGCACGGCCACGGCCACCACGGCGAGCATTGCCAGCAACGGATAATCGGAAAGGCCCGTGAAGAGACTGTCGGGGATGAATACCGTGATGAGCGCCGCCACCACAAGACCGATCACCAGCCATTTGCCCACGGATGCCACCATGTCGACAAGTCCGTATTTCACCGCAGCGCCGAGGCGGGCGAAGAAGCCGGTCGGAAGCCCGTCGGCCTCCGCAGCGTCGGTATGGCACCCGTCGGTGCACTCGGCCATGTCGTCGGCCATGTCGCCCGAGGCGGTCTTGTCGACGGCGATGCCGCCGGCAAATGCTCCGACGAGCGCCGCAATGGGGCGGATAAGAGCGAAGGGAAGACCCAGCAGCGAGTAGGTGGCGGCAATGGAGTCGACACCCGTCTGCGGTGTGGCGATAAGAAACGATGTTGCGGCTGCGCGCGAGGCTCCGCGACGGCGCAGCGACACTGCCGTGGGCAACACGCCGCACGAGCACAAAGGCAGGGGTATGCCCAGCAGTGCCGCCTTCACCACGGGTTTCCATCCGCTGCCGGCGAGGTGACGTGCCATGGTGGACGGACGTACGAACACATGCAGCAGCCCGGCTATGAGAAAACCGAGGAGAATATAGGGCGACATCTGGTTGAGTATGCCTGCAAAAGAATAGAAGAATGCGCTGATATCCATATGCTTCATTTTTACATTGCAAAGTTACGCCACGACTTGGCTTTTTCTGTTACATCCCGGCGGAGGGCGCTTGCATAATTTCGGGATTTTTCATCTCCGCAGGCCCGAACTATTGCAAGTTAGCGCTGTTATTAAGGTATATTTACGATTCAATTCACCTCATTATGGAAAATTTCAGCTTCTATTCTCCCACGCTTTTTGAGTTTGGCCGCGGCGCCGAAGAAAAAGTCGGCATGCTCACTTTTCTCACCGGGGCCACAAAAGTTATGGTTGTATTCGGCAGGAGCTATGCGCACAAAAGCGGTCTTATCGACCGCGTGGAGAACTCGTTGCGCACCATAGGAATTGATTTTGTAGAACTTGGCAGCGTGGCTTCCAATCCCGACGACACACTCGTTATGGAAGGTATACGCCGAGGGCGCGGCGCGCATATCGACGGCCTTGTGGCCATAGGCGGAGGCTCCGTTATCGATACAGCCAAGGCCATAGCCGCCGGTGTTCCCTACGACGGCGACTTTTGGGATTTTTTCACCGGTAAGGCCAATCTCACCGAGGCCCTTCCTGTGGGAGTGGTACTCACCATTCCCGGTTCGGGAAGCGAGGCATCGGGAGAATGTGTCATAACGCGTTCCGCAGATTCACGGAAGCTCGCGCTGCGCACCGACAGCATCCTCAAACCGCGCTTTGCCATAGTCAATCCCGAAATGACGTCAACGCTCACCGCGCGCCAGACTGCCCGTGGCGTTATGGACATGATGGCGCACATCTTCGAGAGCTATTTCTCTCCCACTGTGCGTGTCGAGATGACCGACCGTCTTGCCGAGGGTCTACTCATGGGGCTGATGGCGGAGGCACCGAGGGTTTTGGCCGACCCCTCGGACTACCGCGGCCGTGCCAATCTGGAATGGGCCGGCTCTTTGGCGCACAACGGTCTTTGTTCCTGCGGGCGCCGCGAAGACCCCGCGCCCATCCTCATGGCCCACGAGATATGCACCCTCTATCCCGATGTGGCTTTCGGCGAAGCTCTCGCTGTGGTCCTACCCGCATGGATGGCGTTCATGGCGCACCACAAGCCGTCGAAGGTTGCCCAGCTGGGGCGCCGCATATTTGCCGTGGACGAGCGCGACGACCGTACGGCCGCCATCGAGACCGTGGCCCACATCAAGGCCTTCTTTCAGGCCGTGCTCCGCATGCCCGTCAATTTCAAGGAATTGGGAATCGACAACCCGGCGATTCCAACAATAGCCGATCGCCTCCACGCCGGAGCGGGTGAGACCATAGGAGCATATTACAAACTCGCCGATAAGGACACGCGCCGCATCTATGAGCTCATGCTCGACGATGAACAACGTTCGCGTCAGCTTCAGGCAGCCTCTGATACCGCCGAAATTCCCACCGCAGGATAATTTGACAAGGTAGCAAAAGCCCCTGCAATCCGCCGGATTGCAGGAGCTTTTGTGTTGTGGAGGATGGATTCAGCGGATATACAGCTTTGTGCTGCGACCGTTCTTCACCACGATGTAGAGACCATTTTCGGGATTCTCCACGGGCATGCCCTGGAGGTTGAAGTAGAGGGCGGTGCCGGCTTCGGCGGCTTCAATGTCGGTCACTCCCGACACATGCTGGCCTGTGAAGCCTGTGGAGTTGTATATACCGCAGTGCTCGAACACGAGGTTGCCCGTTTGGGCGCCGCTGCCGTTGTTGAAGATTATCAACATCTTCTTGCCCTCGGCGTCGTCGACATCGACGGCAATCTTGTAGTAACCCGTTTCGGCGTCGAGCTGCATGGGTTTGCCTGGCCACGAACCGAGGTATTTGGCGTCGCTGCCGGCCTCGTTGTCGTTCCATACATAAGCGTTCACCGGATTCCAAGCCACGGTGTTGTCGAAGTAAGCCACCCAGGCTCCGTCGGGTACTGGAACGGGATCAGGGTCAGGATCAGGGTCGGGACCGGGGCCCGGATCGGGGAGGGGAGTCACAGAGCCGGTACGCATCTTGCCAACCGAGGCAAGTTCGTAGGTGATGAGGTCGATGTCGTCTTTTTCGTGCGAAGTGGAGGAGTCGGAGCCGTATTTCTCGAACACATTGTCGACCATCGAGGGGTCGAAGGGAATGCAGTCAATGCCGCTCTCGCCGCGTGTGGCCACAACGCGCACGCCAATTCCGTTGGCTTCGAGCCATTCGGTGTTGATGCCCAGCACCTTCAGCGGAATCTGCATTTCATAGAAGGAGTCGAACTTGGTGTCGTGGGGTTTGAGCGTCGAGGGGTATGGGGTGGCAAGAAGATTGTCGTAGTTTTCGGCCTCGTAGATGTTGTTGATTACCGAGGGGTCGGAAATGAGGGTTTCGGCGTCGGCCCATTCAGCCACGGTTTTCTGCCGCCACAGATGCGAGGGATGAAAACCTTCTTTCATGGCATAGGTGATGCCGAGGGTGGATATGTTCTTGCAGTATGCGTCGGCGTAGCTGGCGTCGCCGTTGGCGTTGGAGGCGGTGAACATCGAGCAGCCGGGGTTGCCGCCCACTTTGCCCGAAAGCATTATGATATGGTCGATATGCGAGGCGAACTGAACGCCCATCTCCGGTTTGTTGTCGACCCATATGCTGCCGGCACCGGCGATTTTGCCGTTCATGCCCACGCTTGCGGGGTCGACAGAAAGAGTTACGATGAATGGAACGTTGCCAATGCGGCCTCCGTCGGTAAGGGGGCCGTCGCCTTCGCGGGCCCAGGTGTCGCCGGTGTTGCACATCTGCCATGCGAGGTAGAGGTTGTTGTCGTCCCATGCGGCATAGAGGGCGTACATGTCGAGAACGCAGTTCTCGTGCGAGCCGTGGAAGGCCGTGGCAATGTCGTTGGCGCCGCAGGTCGACACCATCATGTCCTCGGTCCAGTCGTTGAACTCGCCGTCGATTTTAATTGTAGCCTTGCGGCCTACGCCGTCGCCGGCGTTGGTGGAGTAGTAAGCGCGTGTCTCGACGAGCTTCTCCGTTACCTGCGCCGTCAAGGCCAGTGGCAGGGCAACAGCCGCACCTATGGCCAGCGTCTTAATCATTTTCATGATAATATAGATAGGATAAGATTGATAAGTATGAATATAAGTATGAATGTATCCGCAAAGTCACGAATTATTTTTCATCTCGGCAAGCGCGGGGGCTTACGAGAGCATGGCGGCCACGCGCCGCAGGGCCGCAAGGAAAGCGTCGACTTCTTCTTCGGTGTTGTATACGGCGAACGATGCCCGCACTGTTCCTTCGATGCCGTAGTAGGCCATGAGAGGCTGCGCGCAGTGGTGGCCGGTGCGGACGGCCACTCCGAGGTGGTCGAGGAGTATGCCGGTGTCGTAGTGGTGGGCGTTACCCAGGAGGAAGGATATCACCGCGCACTTGCCCGGCGCTGTGCCGAAGAGGCGCAGGCCGGGAATTTCGGCCATGGCTGTCTGGGCGCGCTCCAGAAGCGCGTGTTCGTGCGCGGCGATGCGCTCTATGCCCGTGCGCTCCATGAAGTCGAGGGCCGACGAGAGGGCGGCCGCGCCTATGTAGTCGGGCGTTCCGGCCTCGAATTTATACGGCAGCTCGGCCCATGTAGAACCACTGAAGCTGACAGTGGATATCATTTCGCCGCCGCCCTGATAGGGAGGCATGGCCTCGAGGAGCTCGCGGCGCCCGTAGAGTATGCCCACGCCGGAGGGCCCGTACATTTTGTGCGACGAGAAGGCGTAGAAGTCGGCTCCGAGGGCACGGACGTCGACGGCGATATGCGAGGCAGCCTGTGCCCCGTCGACGCACAGCACGGCCCCGTGGCGGTGTGTGATTTCGGCGATGCGCTCTATCGGATTTACCGTGCCGAGAACGTTCGACACATGCGCCACGCTCACCACGCGCGTCCGCCCGGTAAAGAGCTTTTCGAAGGCTTCCATGTCGAGGCTGCCGTCGGGCAGAATCGGAGCGGCCTTTATCACCGCGCCGCGCCGTGCCGCCATGAGCTGCCAGGGCACTATGTTGGAGTGGTGCTCCATAACGGTGAGGATGACTTCGTCGCCGGGATTGAGGAGTTCGCCGTAGGACGACGCCACGAGGTTGAGCCCTTCGGTGGTGCCGCGGGTGAAGATTACTTCGTCGGACGATTCGGCACCGATGAAGCGCGCCACTTTACGGCGCGTGGCCTCCATGGCTTCGGTGGCTTCCTGCGAGAGGGTGTGCACGCCGCGGTGCACGTTGGCGCGGCGGTTGTAGGATGCCGCGGTCTCGGCCTCGACCACCTGTCGGGGCGTCTGGCTGGTGGCGGCGTTGTCGAGGTAAATCAGCGGGCGTCCGCCGATGGTGCGACGGAGCGACGGAAATTCTTCGCGGATGGCCGCTATATCGAGTGTATCCATTTGATGTTTGCTACTTATGGCATCCCGAAGGGCAGGTGCCGCATGTTGCGTCCTCGCCCGAGAGGCGTTTTTCAACAAGCACATGCAGGCGCTGGCGCAGCACTTCGTAGTCGATGTTGTCGATTACGTCGACCATAAACGCCTGCGTGAGCATCCTCACTGCCTCGGCGCGTGGTATGCCTCGGCTCTGCATGTAGAAGAGCGCGCGCTCGTCGAGCTGGCCTGTGGTGGCGCCGTGCGAGCACTTCACTTCATCGCAGTATATTTCGAGCTGTGGCGCGGCCTCCATGCGTGCGTCGGGGCTCATAAGGAGGTTGCGGTTGTTCTGCTGCGCGTCGGTGAAAAGAGCGTCGGGATGTACGGTCACGCGTCCGCCGAACACGCCTTCACCCTTGTCGAACACGGCGTATTTGAAAATCTGGCGGCTGGTGCAGCGCTTGCCGCGGTGGTGAAGCGCAACTTCGTTGGCCACGGCCTGTTCGGCGGTGACGACGGCAAGGCCCGCGAGGTGCGTGGTGGCGTTGTCGCCGGTCACGTCGATGTCGTACGACGTATACGACCTGCCGCCGCTCAGGAAGGTGCCCGACAGCGTCAGCTCAGAGCCTGTGTCCTGGCTGGCGAATATCTGGCGCCGGCACTGCGTGAGTGCGCCGCTTTCTTCAATGAAATATATCTCGGCCTTGGCGTCGCGTCCGAGCACCACCTGCGTCACGTCGGAGTTGAGGTGAGCCACGGTGCCGTTCTGCGCATGGTCGCATACGAGCAGCTTCACGCGGGCGCCGTCGGCAATATCGACTATCACGCGCCTCGGCGAAAGCATGGGCACGGGAGAATTGAAGATGTTCACTATCTGCACGGGGCGCTCGGGGGCGGCTCCGGACTCGAGGCGTACATATACGCCGTCGTGGAGAAGGAGCGAGTTGATGGCGGCCGCCGTGTCGCGCGAGGCCACGGAAGCCGCGATGCCGGCCACGCGTCCGCGCAGATGCGCAGGCACATCGCGCAGGCTGCACACTGTGGTGCCTGCGCTGTCGGCGCCGGTGTCGGTGAGGTGCACGATGTCGTTGGCCACGACCACCACGCGGCAGTTGATGTTGGGCACGCCGCAGTGGAAGGCATGGGCCACGTCGACACCCATGTTGATGCGCGAGGCGTTGACGCCGTAGTCGGGAGCGAACATGGCCTCGGTGTCGTCGGCGCGGAGTGTGCCGGGGCGGCGTCGCCATGCGGCGTCGAGACGCGGCAGGGCCTCGCGGCCGGCGCTGTTGACCGCCCGCAGTACCTCCGGCGCGCGTGTGGCGTCGGGGGCGACGTCGAGATATTGCAAGAAGGCTTTCATTGCTCGTCGACCTCCTGTTTTATCCAGTCGTAGCCCTTCTCTTCGAGTTCGAGAGCCAGCTCGGGGCCTCCCGTGTGCACTATGCGGCCCTTGTAGAGGATGTGCACCACGTCGGGCTTGATGTAGTCGAGAAGTCGCTGGTAGTGCGTGATTACTATTGTGGCGTTGTTGTCGGTGCGGAGCTTGTTGACGCCTCCGGCCACGATGCGCAGGGCGTCGATGTCGAGGCCGCTGTCGGTTTCGTCGAGTATCGACAGGCGCGGCTCGAGCACGGCCATCTGGAAGATTTCGTTGCGTTTTTTCTCGCCGCCCGAGAAGCCTTCGTTCACCGAACGCGACGCCAGCTTGTTGTCAAGTTCAACTATGGCGCGCTTCTGGCGCATCATTTTGAGAAACTCCGCCGCGCTCATCGGCGCTTCGCCGAGATATTTGCGCTTGGCGTTGACGGCGGCGCGCATGAAGTTGACCATCGTCACGCCGGGTATCTCCACCGGGTACTGGAAGGAGAGGAAGAGGCCTTCGTGCGAACGGTCCTCGGGAGCGAGGCTCAGGAGGTCGACGCCGTGGAAGGTGGCCGAGCCGGAGGTCACCGTGAAGCGCGGGTCGCCGGCGAGTACGCCCGAAAGCGTGCTCTTGCCCGAACCGTTGGGGCCCATGATGGCGTGGACTTCACCGGGGCGCACCGTAAGGTTTACCCCGCGGAGTATTTCTTTTCCGTCGATGCCGGCGTGCAGGTCGCTGACGGTGAGAAGTGTATCTGTCATTGCGGTATATCGTGTTCTATATTGTTTCTTATTCGAGCGTTATGGAGGCTCATAACTCTGACCTTTGACTTATCCTACCGACCCTTCCAGTGTGATTTCAAGCAGCTTCTGTGCCTCGACGGCGAACTCCATCGGGAGTTTGTTCATCACCTCCTTGGCGTAGCCGTTCACTATCAGGGCTATGGCCTCCTCGGTGGGGATGCCGCGCTGGTTGCAGTAGAATATCTGGTCTTCGCTGATTTTCGATGTCGTGGCCTCGTGCTCCACAACGGCGCTGTCGTTGGCCACGTCGATTACGGGGAATGTGTGCGCCCCGCATTTGCCTCCCAGAAGGAGCGAGTCGCACTGGGTGTAGTTGCGCACGCCCGAGGCCTGCGGAAGCACCTTCACCAGGCCGCGGTAGCTGTTCTGGCTCTGCCCGGCCGAAATGCCCTTGCTCACTATGGTGCTGCGGGTGTTCGAGCCGGCGTGTATCATCTTGGTGCCGGTGTCGGCCTGCTGGAAATTGTTGGTCACGGCCACGGAGTAGAACTCGCCCGTCGACCCCTCGCCGGCAAGCACGCACGACGGGTATTTCCATGTTATGGCCGAGCCGGTTTCGACCTGTGTCCACGACAGCTTGGAGTAGTCGCCGCGGCACAGTCCGCGCTTGGTCACGAAGTTGTACACGCCGCCGCGGCCTTCGGCGTCGCCGGCATACCAGTTCTGAACCGTCGAGTACTTTACTTCGGCGCGGTCTTCCACGATTATTTCCACTATGGCGGCGTGGAGCTGGTTCTCGTCGCGCATGGGGGCGGTGCATCCTTCGAGATAGCTCACGTAGCTGTCGTCGTCGGCAACGATGAGCGTGCGCTCGAACTGCCCCGTGCCCGAGGCGTTGATGCGGAAGTAGGTCGACAGTTCCATGGGGCAGCGGACGCCCTTGGGTATGTAGACGAACGACCCGTCGGAGAACACGGCCGAGTTGAGCGCCGCATAGAAGTTGTCGCGGTAGCTCACCACCTTGCCGAGGTATTTTTGCACGAGATCGGGATACTCCTTCACGGCCTCGCTGATGGAGCAGAAGATTATGCCGCGTTCGGCCAGCGCCTCGCGGTGCGTGGTGCGCACCGACACCGAGTCGAGCACGGCGTCGACGGCCATGCCCGAGAGCGTTTTCTGCTCTTCGAGGGGTATGCCCAGGCGGTTGAAGGTGTTCAGCACCTCGGGGTCGACCTCGTCGAGGCTCTTGGGGCCTTCTTTTTTCTTGGGCACGGCGTAGTAGCTTATTGCCTGGAAATCGATTTCGGGTATGTCGAGATGCGCCCATGTCGGAGGCGTGAGCGTGAGCCAGTGCCGGTAGGCTTTCAGGCGGAAGTCGAGAAGCCACTCGGGCTCGCCTTTCTTGGCCGAGATGAGCCGTATCACGTCTTCCGACAGGCCTGCCGGTATCACCTCCGTGTCGATGTCGGAGGTGAAGCCGTATTTGTATTCCCCCGAAGTAGCGCGTGCCAGGGCGTCGTTGCCGGCGTCCTGCGCGGTGTCGGAGGCTTTGTTGTCTTTGTTGTCTTTCATAAGCAACTTTTTACAAAAAGTTCTTTCCAAATACTCTAACGTTTTAGGAGGCCTCGGGGTTGGATGCGGTCTGCGAGGCTATGTATCCAAGCGTGGCGGGAGCGAACTTCACCAGCCACCCCCGGTGAGGATGTGCGTTGTCGTTGAGTACGGCGCCGGCTTTGGCGGGCGACGCCGCAAGCCAGAGGTTGAGGACTATCGACGCGAAGAGAAGCCACAGCCCGGTGCGGAACACTGCTCCGGCAACGCGGTCGAAGAAGCGCAGTTTGACTGCCGACAGCACCGCGCCGCATAGGCGTCCCACAAGTGCCGCACAGGTCATCACCGCCACGAAGAGCCCTACATATACTATTGCACGCCATAGCGTGGCGTGCGGGCTGTCGGGCGCAACCACCATGTCGGCCACCGTTGCGCCGAAGAGATGGCATATTATTATTGCGCCGACCAATCCGGCCACATCCGCAGCCTGCCGCATGAAACCTTTCATGGCGCCCGTAACAGCGGCCACAAGGGCTATGACGCATACTGTTATGTCGATGGTATCCATGTCAGTCTGTTACGAATATCGAGAAATTTACCGACCCGTAGGCGCGGTGCTCGCGGAAGCCGGGAAGATTCGAGAAGTCGTGCGTCTTGTTGTGTTCTATTACAAAAAGCGTGCCGCTTTTCACCAAACGGCTTTCCAAAACGGCGCGTGGAATGTCGGCGAAGCCGGGCATGTCGTAGGGCGGGTCGGCGAAAATCACGTCGGCGGCCGCCCCGGCAGAGGCTATGTAGCGCAGGGCGTCGCCCTTGATGAGCGTGTGCCCCTCGGCGCCGAGTTCTTTCACCACACGTTCTATGAAGCGCTGTTGGGTGGGGGCTTTTTCCACAGAGGTCACGCGGCTGCATCCTCGGCTCAGAAATTCGAAGCTCACCGCACCCGTTCCGGCGAAAAGGTCGACTGCTGTGAGCCCCTCGAAGTCAACGTAGTTTTCGAGCACGTTGAAGAGGTTCTCGCGGGCGAAATCGGTGGTGGGGCGAGCAGTTATGTTGGTCGGCACGTCGAAGCGGCGTCGGCCGTATTTTCCGCGTATTATTCGCATAAAGGCATTATTATTAAAGGGAACGGCGCCTCGAACACCTCGCGTCCGGCATTCGCCAGACGCGACGGGAAGATGAGAGGCATCACATGGCGCACATAGCGGCGCAGCATAGGCATCACGGCGTGGCGGCGCTTGCTGTCGCCGCAGAGCATGAGTTGGTCGGCCTCGGCGTCGAAACCTGTCGTTTGAGCCGATGCCATTATGTAGTAGAGGGCGTCTTTTTCGTTGTCTGCAGTTTTCGAGGTCACGAATACGGGCTCGCCTGCGGCGTCGTACACCATGATGTCGAGCCGCCGGCCGCTGTCGAAATGGACGTAGATCTTGCGGCGGTTGCCGCGGGAGGCCTGGCTGCCGAGATAGCACAGAAGCGGACGGAGCACATGGTTCACCGCCGCAGTGGGGAAAGTGCGTTGCAGGAAGTTGTGCACGCCCTCGTCGATACTCCATACCGTCGACGGGCGGCAACCCTTGTCGGTGAGTACCTTGCGGCCGTCGCCGGCAAGTTGGGCGGTCGATGCCGCTGCCATGATGGCCTCATCGCCGAAAGCCTCGGGTGCAAACGTAACGTCGGGAGTGTCGACCAGAATGCTCACACGCTCGAAGTCGCTCAGCAACCACGGCGACGCATACACCGCCTCTTCAAGAGCTTTCAGTGTGGGAATGCCCGGTTGAAGAGATATGCGGCGATACACGAGTGCGCCGTCCGACACCGTCGAACGCGCCATGGCATGCACCTCCTCGCGCCCTATGCACAGCATAAGTCGCCACAACGCAGCATTGTCTATATCACTTATCTCCATTTCACTGCAAAATTACGAATTTTTTCCCAAACAGCCATCCTCCGCCATTTCATCGCTCGTCCCTTAATAATTAATTGTCCGTTCCTGAAAATGGTTGACTCGGTTTGGTATGTTTACTGATATTGGTT
>CABRZA010000052.1 GCA_902475285.1 uncultured Porphyromonadaceae bacterium | reverse complement strand
TCCACGAGGCGCCGTATGGCCGGCGATAGTTCGGGCGCAAGGGGGCTAACTTCAATGCGCGGCGAAGGAGGATTGTCGAGCATATCCTTGGCTTGCTCCACTGTGAGATACTCCGTAGCCATCGGATAAACTTCATAGAAACTGTACATTTCCACAGGGGTATCGGTATGGAAAGCCTTGCGTATCCACTTGCCGCGGCCGGTGACCTTGATGCTGAATGTGCCCGACACTATATCGGCGGCAGTATAAGAGCAATTGTCCGACGGACTTATTATCCACGAGGTCTGCAACTCGGTAAGGTCGATAGTAAGCCCCAAGAGTTTGAAGAAGAAAGGCGACATTGTGTGGTTTTTCGAATCGGCCAGCCAATCGGTTTTAATAGTCAGATGATTGCCATTGCGGCGAAGCAATTCCTTCATGCCATGTTTGCCCATTACGGTGTCGGCCACGGCTCCGCTGCATATTCTTTCTCCAAGGTCGACTCTCCCCTAGGGCATCGACATGAGTTGCTCCCAGGCGAAAGTATCGTCGCGGTAATCGGGGCGGAAGATACTGTCGCGACCCGAACTGTCGGCGATACGCGAATACAACCGTGAACGCAGGAAGCGTGGCGACAGCACTGCCTTGAAGCCCTTGATTTTGCGCACGGGCACAAAGAAATCACCCATGTGCTCGTTGAAATTCATCACCGTATCCGTCCCGGTGACACCGCTTATATACTCCCTGATATAGCACACCATGTGCACCACCGGCCGCTCGACCGGCACCACAAGCACCTCTTTGAGCCTGTAGGTGGCCGGATGAAGTTTCACTTGTCCTTCGCCGCTCCGGCACGATGCTGTCTCATATCCCAGACACCGCACGGTGAGCGGAAAATCGGCCGGATTGACAACTTCGATACTGCCGGCGGCATCCGTCAGCCCCACAATCGTGCCCGACTGCCCGAACACAGTCGCGCCTACAAGCGCGGATCCGTCCTCGCCGTCGAGCACAACGACACGTTCGGCAAAAGCTGCCGCAACCGTCCAAAGGAAAGCTATCGCAAAAAGAAATCTCATATCGCCCGATTTTTTCCGCAAAATTACGAAATTCGCCACCGATAGCAAAACTATTCCTCAAAGCCTCCAACGCCCCATTATTTATCAATAATATTTGCACGTCTTATGAAATTTTTCACTAACTTTGCCGGCATATAGAATAGAGGAAAATGAGAAAAGACAAAACCAAAGTATGGCGGACTGTCCGCGACTACTTCTTCATCACACTCGCCATGGCGGTGTATTCATTGGGCTTCTGCGGATTCATTCTTCCGGAGAAGGTGGTTATCGGAGGTCTCGCCGGCATTGGCACCATAATATACCTCACTTTGGGCGTGCCGGTGGCTGTGACGCAATATGCAATGAACCTCCTCCTGCTTGCTCTTGCATATAAGATTGTGGGCAAGCGCTTTGTGATAGGCACAATCTACGGCGCCACAATGATATCGGTATTCATAGGTATTTTTCAGCCGCTCTTTCCCGAAAGTCTCACCCCCGAGCCCTTCATGAACGTGGTGATTGGCGGCCTGATGTGCGGCTTTGGCGTGGGCATGGCATTCATACACAACGGTTCGTCGGGAGGCACCGACATCGTCGCCGCCATGGTGTCGAAGAAAACCAATGTAAGTGTTGGCCGCACGATGCTGTATGTCGACTGCACAATCATCTCGTCGTCGTTCTTCATTTCGGGCCGCGTCGACCTGGTGGTATGCGGTTTCGTGGTGCTGATGCTAACATCCTACACCGCCGACATGATTATCAACACCAACCGCCAGGCAGTGCAGTTCACCATCTTCTCGGCCAAATGGCAGGAGATAGCCACAGCCATCAACAATGAGGCCAAGCGCGGCTGCACCGTACTCTCCGGCATGGGATGGTATTCCAAGAAGGAAGTCAAGGTGCTGCTGGTGATGTGCCGCAAAATTGAATCGGTTGGGATATCCCGAATAATAAAGAGCATCGATTCGGACGCTTTCATCACTCAGGCCAACGTCAACGGCGTGTACGGCAAGGGATTCGACGAACTAAAAGTGAAGATGGCCACTCCGCACCGCGACCACACTCATACATTAGCTCAGGAAACATGTCAGCCCGACTCGGCAGAAGAATCTTAGACCTCTACGTCGACGGATTTCGCAACATGACGGTAGGTCGCAGCCTTTGGGCACTGATTATCGTCAAGTTGCTGTTGCTCTTCGCGGTGCTGAAAATATTTTTCTTCCCCGACATCCTCGCCACGCGCTACGACAACGACGCCGACCGTGCCGCCGCCGTAGGCCGAGCGCTCCAAGGCAACAATCACGATACTGAAACAATCCCCTAAATCTTATACTAACTATGCTCGAACTAACTGAACTGGTCGACTGGTCGAGGGCGCAATTCGCCCTTACAGCCATGTACCATTGGCTCTTCGTGCCGCTCACAATAGGTCTCTCGCTTATTGTGGCCATCATGGAAAGCATCTATGTCCGTACCGGCAAAGAGCGCTGGAAAGGTATCGTGAAATTTTGGATGACGGTCTTCGGCATCAATTTCGCCTGCGGCGTGGCCACGGGCATCATCCTTGAGTTTGAGTTCGGCACAAACTGGTCGAACTACAGCTGGTTTGTGGGCGACATCTTCGGCGCGCCTCTCGCAATCGAGGGCCTGCTGGCATTCTTCATGGAGGCTACATTCGTGGCCGTCATGTTCTTCGGATGGAACAAGGTGAGCCGCAGCTTCCACCTGCTGTCCACATGGCTCGTGGCGCTGGGCGTGTCGCTGTCGGCGCTGTGGATTCTCATTGCCAACGCATGGATGCAGAACCCCGTGGGCATGGAATTCGACCCCGCCCAGATGCGCAACGTGATGACCGACTTCTGGGCGGTGGTGTTCAACCCCGTAGCCGTCAACAAATTCTTCCACGCCGTGTTCAGCGGGTGGGCCCTCGCCGGCATCTTCGTAGTAGGCGTAAGCTGCTGGATGCTGTGGCGTCGCCGCAACATCGATGCCGCCACGAGCTCGCTCAAAGTGGGCATGTGGGTAGGCATCGTCGGAATGGCCATGACCTTCTTCACGGGCCACGGTTCGGCCGTCGAGGTGGCTCGCTACCAGCCCATGAAACTCGCCGCCATGGAAGGCGTATACAACGGTGAAGTCGGCCAGGACCTCGTGGCTTTCGGCATACTGCGTCCCGATGCCGCCGCAACGCCCGACGACCCTCTGTTGTTCGACATATCCATTCCCAAAGGACTCTCCTACCTCATCAACCTCCGCGGCGACTGCTTCGTGCCGGGCATCAATGACCTCATCGACGGCCGGAGCATCACCGGGGAAGGCGACACCGTGTACTCCAACTCCTATGCCGACCGCATAGCCAAAGGACAGGACGCTCAGGCCGCACTGCGGCGCTACACCGAAGCCCGCGAAGCCGGCGACAGCACCGCCATGGCCGCCGCATCGGCTGCCGTGCTCGAGCGCTTCGACGACTTCGGCTACGGCTACCTCAAGTCGCCGCAGGCCGCAGTGCCTCCGGTAGGCATATCGTTCTACTCGTTCCATATCATGGTTTTGGCCGGCGGTCTTCTCTTCGCCGTACTTCTCCTCATGCTATTCGCATGCTACCGCAAGCCCGACCTCTTGAAGAAATCATGGTTGCTCTGGCTCGGGATGCTCTCCATCGCCCTGGTATGGATATGCAGCCAGGCAGGCTGGGTGCTCGCCGAGGTGGGCCGTCAGCCCTGGGTCATCCAGGACCTCATGCCCACGGGTGTAGCCATCAGCGCAGTGCCCGAAGGGTCGGTGAAATTCACCTTCTGGATGTTCGCCGCCATATTCACCGCACTCCTCGTGGCCGAGATAAGCATCATGCTACGCTACATCAACTCCGCATCCAAAAAGAACATTGAAACTACCGACTGATTATGGACACACTTCAATTACTGCAATCATACTGGTGGCTGCTCATAGCCGTCCTCGGCGCAGCTCTCGTCTTCCTGCTTTTCGTTCAGGGCGGTCAGTCGATGCTCTACTGCAAGGCCACCACCGACGAGCGTCAGCTCATGGTCAACTCTCTCGGTCGCAAATGGGAGTTCACCTTCACCACACTCGTGGTGTTCGGCGGTGCCTTCTTCGCCTCCTTCCCGCTGTTTTACAGCACCAGCTTCGGCGGTGCCTACTGGCTGTGGATGCTTATCCTGGTGTGCTTCGTGCTCCAGGCAGTGAGCTATGAGTTCCGCCGCAAGCGCGGCAACATCTACGGCACGCGCACCTACGATACCTTTCTGATGCTCAACGGCCTCGTGGGGTGCGTGCTACTCGGCGTCGCCGTGGGCACACTCTTCTTCGGTGCACCCTTCACAGTTGAGCGCGCGCGCATAGTCGACGCCGCCGCACCCGTGATCTCGCAGTGGGCGCCCAGCCACGGTCTCGAAGCCATAGCCAACATCCGCTGCCTTCTCCTGGGTTTCATGGTGTTCTTCCTGGCCCGCACCATGGCGGCCATGTACTTCGTCAACAATATCGGCGGCGATCACGCGCTTACGGCCCGCATGCGCCGCAAGACTCTTGTCAACGGTCTCATCTTCGCCGTGCTTTTCATAGCATTCGTAATAGTGCTTCTCTGTGCCACGGGATACCGTCAGCAGCCCGACGAATCATTTGCCGAAGAGCCCAACATCTACCTCCACAATTTGCTCAACATGTGGTGGCTCGCTGTTGTCTTCCTCGCAGGCACTCTCGCCGTGCTCTACGCCATATTCCGTACAGCTCTGAGTAAGGATTGGCGCGGAGGCATTTGGTGGGGCGGATTCGGCGCCGCTGCCGTAGTAGTCGTGCTCTTCTGCCTCGCCGGATATGCCGATACGGCCTATATGTGGTCGAGCGTCGACCCCGACATGTCGCTATCTATCGCCAACAGCTCGTCGTCGCTCTTCACCCTCCGCACCATGAGCTATGTATCGATACTCGTGCCCTTCGTACTGGCCTACATATGGTATGTATGGAGCAAGCTCAATGCCTCGCCCCTCACTGAAAAAGAACTAGAAAAAGAACACCACAACTATTGATTCTTCCTTTCCCCGCCTGCGCTCCGGCGCGGCGGGGAATTATTATACCCCAAGCTCATGGCAGATACCTACCACACCATCGCCGCCCCGGCCGAAGCCATATACAAAGAAAAGATGAGCAAGTTCCTCGCCTTTGCCCATCCGGCCGACACTGTGACGCGCGCCAAGGAAATCATCGCCGAGTATCAGAAACGTTACTTCGACGCCCGCCATGTGTGCTGGGCCTATATGGTAGGCGCCGACCGCACCACGTTTCTCAGCTCCGATAACGGCGAGCCGTCAGGCACCGCCGGCAAGCCCATCCTCGGTCAAATCAACTCCCTGGGCCTAACAGATGTGGTAGTTGTGGTGGTGCGATACTTCGGCGGTATAAAGCTCGGCACTTCGGGACTCATCGTGGCCTATCGAACGGCAGCGCGCGAAGCCCTCGACAGCGCCGAAATCGTGGAACGACACGTCGAGACCGACATCTCCTTCACCTTCCCCTATCTCTCCATGAACGATGTGATGAAGCTAACCAAGCGCCCCGGTGTGCGCATCGTGGCCCAGAGCTTCGACAATACCTGCACCCTCACCCTCCGCACCCGCGCCGACGACGCCCCCGCCCTCCTTACCTTCCTCGCCGACATCGACGGCGTATCCATCGCCTGAAGCCGTCGACATAGAGACTAAACAACCGACCTCCGTCATGGGGGCCGGTCGTTGTTTTGCAGGAAAGTGTGTCCGAAACACGTTGGACGGATGTCGGAGCGGACTCCTGTAAGACTCAATTACCAATGCGATAAAATTCGCGTTTCAGGCATACGCCGTATCGAAATCCCATCTTTCGGTATTCGGACACACATATTTATAAGGACAATCACTACTCAACGGTTATTGTAACGGTGGCGGGTTTCACGCCTTTTGCCGCGGCTGTAAATGTGAGGATGCCTGGCGACTTGGCGCTGCGGGCTATGGCCGTGGCCGCGCCGCTGAAAAGTTTCATCTCAGGCTTCTGGAACGAAAGGAGACATGTGGGGTCGCCGTTGGCCGTGGCCTCAAAACTACCCGCACCCTTCACGCAGAACTTCACCAGGCGGCTGTCGGTAGGCACGATGTTGCCGTCCTTGTCGGCCACCTGCACTGTGACGTACACAAGGTCGTCGCCGTCGGCGGCGAGTGTCGTGCGGTTGGGTGTCAACACCAAATGATGAGGCTTGCCTGCCGTGCGAAGCACTTTCTCGGCTGCCTTGTTGCCGTCGGCATCATAGGCCACTACCTTGACCTCACCGGGCTCATATACTGTTTCGTTCCACATAAGGCGGTAACGGGTCTGCAGCGTGGAGTCGTTCTTCTCGCGCACGCCCTGGCTCTTGCCGTTGATGAAGAGCTCTGCCTTCAGATAAGATGTATAGACGAACACGGGCGTCACCTCTCCCTCGCGGCCTTTCCAATTCCAATGGGGAAGGATGTGGAGCGTGGCGTCGTCGCGGTTCCAATGCGAGCGATAGAGGTAGAAACGGTCCTTTGGCAGCGACGCCAAATCGACGATGCCGAACACCGAGCTGTGGCTCGGCCACGCGTCGGTATCGTAGGGCGACGGTTCGCCGAGATAGTCGAAGCCCGTCCATACGAACTGGCCGAGAACCCAGGGCTGCTCGTCCATATAGAAATCGATGTCGGGGGTGTTCGACCAATCGCAGGTCTCGTTGTCGTAGCCCGACGACTGATTGTCGGGATGCAGCACGCAGTTATGTTCTTTATCGAAGAAAACAGGGAAATGATAAACGCCTCTCGACGATACTGTCGAAGCCGTCTCCGAGCCCAGAATCATCCTCTGAGGCAGGATGTCGTAGGCTTTCTTATAGAACTGCGGCTTATAGTTGAAGCCGGGAATGTCGAGTGCGGCGGCGAAGCCATTGTCGAGCACGGCGCCAATCTGGTCCATGCCGCATGTCACGGGGCGCGTGGTGTCGAGGCTCTTCACAACATTTTGGAGCATGGTAAGCTCCGATATGCCGTCGGGGCCCCATTGGCTGGGCACCTCGTTGCCTATCGACCACATCACCACCGAAGGATTGTTGCGGTAATGCTTCACCATATTGGTCACATCCTTCTCGGCCCAGTCCTTGAACACCGAACCATAGCCGTTGGGCGATTTCGGGCGGAAGCCCCAGTCGTCGAAAGGCTCGACCATGAGCATCATGCCCAGTTCGTCGCAGAGCTCCACAAGTTCAGGTGCAGGCATGTTGTGCGAGGTACGGATTGCATTGGCGCCCATGTCCTTCATCAGCTCAACCTGGTGACGGAGTGCGGCTTTGTTGACGGCCGCGCCGAGCGGGCCCAGATCGTGATGGTTGCACACGCCCTTGAATTTCATAGGTTCACCGTTGAGGAAGAACCCTTTTTCGGGAATATATTCTATGCGACGTATGCCGAAGCGGGTGTCGTAGCTGTCGACTACCATGCCGTCGACAAGTATGTTGGTCCTGGCAGTGTACAGCTTGGGAGAGGTAGGGCTCCACAACTCGGGGTTCTCCACAAGGAAATTCTGGAAGTGCTTCTGCCCATGGGCTACATAAGCCGCATTGTTGACCGCCACAACCTTCCCTTCGGGCGAGATGATTTCGGTGTTGACGCCTACCTTCTCGCCTTTGCGGGCTCCGTCGATTTCCATTTCAAGGCGAACGGAAGCCTCGTCGGCAGCGATGTAGGGCGTGGTCACATATGTACCCCATACCGGGATATGCACACGGTCGGTGTTCACCACATGCACGTTGCGGTATAGACCTGCGCCCGGATACCAGCGCGAAGCCCTCTCATAGTTTTCAAGCTCCACGAGCAAGTTGTTGTCGCCTGGATGCACGGCGTCGGTGACATCCACATAGAAAGAGTTGTAGCCATAGGGCCACTGCGCCACTTCATTGCCGTTGACCTTCACACGGGCGTTGCTCATGGCGCCGTCGAAGACAAGCACGATGTTGCGACCGGCGGTGTCGGGCACGTTGAAGACGGTGCGGTATGTACCCTGCCCTATGAAGGGAAGGCCGCCCGTACGGCCGGTTTTCTCTGTCCTCTCCGTCTCGCCGTTCTGCTCAACGGCCACGGTCTGAAGGTCGTTTGCACGGTCAAACGGCCCATAGATGGCCCAGTCGTGGGGCACACGCACTTGCTGCCACTCTGTTGTGGTGCCGGGGCGCCCCTTGGCGAACTCCCAACCTTCGTTGAGAGTGACCACGCTCCTTTCGGCGTGGAGCGACAAGGCAATGGCCCCCGAAAGAGCCACTGCCGTGAAAATTGGAATTCGGTTCATTGCAATCATTTGGTTTTGAATGCGTCAAGTGCCACAGTGGGCGCGCCGTTGTCGAAGCAGCCCATATTGTAACCGTCGTTGTAGCCGCCGGGAGCCTGGGGTTCCCAGTAGAACACGCCTTCGACATCGGCCCCCATCATCATAGTGATGAGCTCCTTGCAGGTTTCGGCCTGATCGTAGGGCATACCTATCTCGCATATCATCACGGGCTTGCCGTACTTCTCTTTGAGGTGATTGATGTTGGCTATGCAGTCGTCGGCCACCTTCTGCCAACCGCCGGTCTCACCGGCCTGTTCGGCCCAGTAGGGATATACCGACATGCCTATCATATCGTACTTACCCTCGTTGGCGGCGAAGATATCGAACATGCGGTCGTAGGCCCATTGGTTGTTTCCGCCGTCGAGGTGAACTATAACCTTTGCATCGGGGCACACCGACTTCACTGCATCGTAGCCGGCGTTGTTGAGCGCCGTGAGCTGCTCGGGATTGTCGACCGAGCCCATCGGAAGCATCATGCCGGGAGTGGTCTCGTTGCCCACCTGCACCCATTCGGGCACAACGCCTACATCTTGCAGGGCGAAGAGTGTCTGACGCACGTGCTGCGCCATGGCCTTCTGTACGCCTTCGAGCGAGAGGCCCTGCCATGCAGCCGGCATTTCCTGATGTCCGGGATCGGCCCAGGTGTCGGAGAAATGGAAGTCGATCATCACACGCATGCCCAGACGGTCGGCGCGGCGTGCCTTCACCACAACATCGTCTATGTTGTTCCACCCCTCTGCCGGATTGACCCATACGCGGAGACGTATGGAGTTCACACCGCAGTGATCGCGCAGCAGCTGCATGCACTCCATTTCCTTGCGGTCGGCGCCGGGTGTGTAGAATTTCATGCCGTTGTGTTCCATTTCTGTGAGCCAGCTCACGTCGGCACCGAGCGCCATTCCCGTCGCTTTCTCATATACGGGCGTTTCCTCCTGGCGGGGATAGGTCACCGGGTCGTCGCTCGAGCAGCCGGCAGCCATCATCGTCATGCCTAAGGCGATTGTCGATACTATATTAATCATTTTCATAATGTTTGTTGTTTTTACAGCTTTTTCTTATGGTCGGGCGACGGCTGTCGCCCGACCTTTGGAATGTTTCAGTTTATTTGGCCGAATAGGTGTAGGTCTGCTTGCCGAGGTCGACTGTGAGAACCACGGTTGAGCCGATCTCGAACTCATTGTCGCCCTCGAAACCGCTTGTAGCGTCGGTGAAGCCGAGATAGAGTGTGCCCTGATTATCGCCGCGGCCGAAGAAGAGCCCCCAGCTCTCGTTGATGAGCACTTTCACGCCCCAGGGAGTCTCGGCAGTTTTCTCGAATTCGGCGGTAAACACCTCGGGATTGTCGGCCGACTGTATCATAGGCCGGACGCTCCAGTCGTCGTTGGCACCGGTGAACGACACGCTCTCAACCTTCGTCAGGCGATAGGTGAGGTCGTTCATATGGAAGTCCATTACATATAGACCCTTTTCGGGAGCGGGCACGTTGCCGTCGCTGTCAGCGAAAATGAGAGTACCCGACATAGGCTCGGCACCTTCGGCAGCCTTGTAGGCGGCAGCCCAGTCGGGCTCGGTGTACACACGGTAACCCCATTCGGAGTCAATCCAGTGCGCGCCGCCGAAACTCTGCGACGATTTGTCGTAAAGGGTGAGATAATCGTCGAAGCCGTCCCAGGTCACCAGGCCCGAGAAATAGAGATAATCTGCTGCAGCGACCGACTCATAAGGTGTGACGTTCACTTTCAACACGTTGGATATGAGCGGATCAACATTGGCAGCGAGCACCGAGCGGACACGTATCCACAGCGGTGTGCTCACTCCCGGGGCATAGCCCATGCCGGTGAGGAGCTTGTTGAAGTCTTCGCTGAAAAAGCGGTACTCGTAGATGCCCTTGCCCACATTCACTTCGGTGGCATCGGCGAAGCTCTCGTTGTCGGCGAGCTCGATGGTGAGCTCGGCCACGTCGACTGGAGCCTGCAGGCGGTCGTCGCTGAGCTTGATTTTGCCGTCGCCGCTCCAATATACAGTCAGTACGAGTGCCTGAGGCGTTTCCTCGCTGAGGACGATATCCTGCGTGGCGCCGTTGAGAACGACAGGCTCCTCGGGGTACATGTACACCTTGGTCATGTCGCTGTCGCATGCCGTGAGAGCCACGGCCATCATCGACAATGCGATATATTGTATCTTGTTCATAATCAATAACCGATATTTTTCAGATTAGGATTGGCCGATATCTCGGCAGCTGGGATGGGATAATGGTTGAAGCGGGAGTCGACGGCACGGCCCGAAGCGACACCGCCCTTCCATTCCCACAGGTATTTGTCGGTGGTGAAACGGTCGAAGCGCACAAGGTCGGAGCGGCGCACGCACTCCATATAGAGCTCGCGGCCTCGCTCGTCGATGAAGAAGTCGAGAGTCATGGCGTCGGCATCGATGTCGCCCGACGTACCGTTGAAGGCGCGGCGGCGTATTTGGTTTACAAGCCCGCATGCCTCGTCGGTGCTCATGCCCTTGCCGCCGCGTACCACGGCCTCGGCTGCGGTAAGATATACCTCGGCGAGACGGAACACGGGGATGTCGGTGTTGCAGCCGTCGGCAGCGGAGTTGGATGCAGCCTCGCCGCCGTCGGTAAGGTTAGTGAACTTGCACATATGGTAGCCCTGCTTGCCGTCTTCGATGGAATTGGTGATATACTGGTCCTGCCCCTCGGTGAAGAACAGACGGCGACCGTCGTTCTCGTCGAAGATGTCGTAGAATGCACCGGTCGAGCGGAAGTTGCCCCAGCCCGTGTTGATGCCGTAGTCGGGACCGTTCTGGCCGTTGTCGCTGCCCACGGAGCCGCAAATCAGATATGTTCCGCCGCCCCAGGTCACGGCCTCGACGGCGTCGGAGGCGAAGGCGAAGATAATCTCGTTGGTGCGCTTGTCGTTGTCGGCGTTGAAGAGTTTCTTCCAGTCGGGTTCAAGGGTATAGCCCAGAGCCATCACGTTCTTGCAAGCAGCAATGCAGTCGTCGTAGCGAGCCGTGCCGGTGTAGGTTTCGGCGTTGAGATACATGCGGGCCAGAAGGGCATAGGCAGCTCCCTTGCCGGCGCGGGCATAGTCGGGATGGTCGGGAAGAACCGGAAGGATGTCGTTGATTTCGCTCTCTACGTAGGCCATCAGCGCGGCAGCGTCGTAGCACGGAGGGAAGACGCCCGTAGTGGGAGTGTTCTCGTCGACGTACGGGCCCTGCCGGTAGAGGTCGAGCACCATCTCGTAGCACATGGCGCGCATGAAACGTGCCTCGGCGGCATAGCCGGCGATGAGAGCCTGCTCTTCGGCGCTGAAACCGCCGGCGTTGTTGCAGTTGCGGATATACTCGTTGCAGAGTGCCACGGTATAGTACAGGCGGTAATAAGTATCCGAGTTCTGACCGTCGTTGGCGTCCCATGTGAGATAGCAGAGACCCCAGAGGTTGTCGCCCGATACCCAGCGGAATGCAGCCACGTCGGTTGTACCTTCTTGAAGATTGAAGTAGGAGCGCCACAGCTCGTAGCCGCCGAAGGTGCCGATATCGTCGCCGCCGCCCTTGTTGTCGCCTTTTAGGATGAAGGAGGCGTAGACCTTCGCTATCATCGACTTGTAGCCGTCGATGGTCGAGAACACATCGGCCGAAGTAGTGCCGATATGGGGCCGCTGGTCGAGGTCGTCGGTACACGAGGCGAAGACCATCAGGAAGGCCAGCACGGCCATATATATTTTTTTCATGTTGTCCTATGAGTTTAGAAGTTTAAGCCTACGGTAAGAGAATAGGTGCGCGGACGCGGATAGGCGCTGCCGGCAACACCCCAGTCGCTTTCGGGATCCTGGCCTTTGTATTTGGTGATTGTAAACACGTTCTGCACCATGGCCGACACGTGGAGGCCGTCGATTACGCCGAGCTTGCCGAAGTCGTAGGTGAGCTGGAGATTGTCCATTTTCAGGAACGAGGCATTTTGCAGATAGTAGTCCGAATCGTAGTGACGGCGTGCGAAATGCGTGTCGGCATAGCTTGCAGAGAGGTTGTTCACCTGGCCCGAGCACCACGAGAAGCACTCGGCGGCGCCCATGCCGGCCGACATCTGGTCGTAGAGGTAGTTGCCTACCTGCGCACGGAGCGACGTGGAGAGCGTCAGTTTCTTCCAGCGGAAGGACGTCGAGAAGCCGAATATCCAGTCGGGATGCGAGCTGTGGCAGTAGTAACGGTCGTTGCTGTCGACCACGCCGTCGCCGTTGAGGTCGGCGTAGAGGCCTTCGACGGGCGTGCCGTCTTCGGCGTAGATCTGCTTGTAGAGCCAGAAGGTGTGGGGAGTGTAGCCTGGCTTGTATACCATCACGGGCGTCGATTCGGCATAGCCTACATAGGTGTCCGACACGTCCGCCGAGCCGCTGAGCGACAGGTTGGTAATCGTGTTTTCAAGCCATGTGGCGTTGAAGGTGGCGTTCCACGAAAAATCCTTGGTGTCGATTATATGGGCATTGAGCGCAATCTCGACGCCTTTTGAGTCGACGTTGCCTACGTTGGTGAGCATCTCTTTGGCGAAGTTCACGCCGGCGGGTACGGGCACGGTGGCGAGGAGGTCCTTGGTCTTGCGGGTGTAGTAATCGACCGAACCGGTGATGCGGTTGTTCATGAAACCGAAGTCGAGGCCGAAATTCCAGCTCTTGGTGGTCTCCCATTTGAGGTCGCTGTTGTAGGCCGACGGACGCACGGTCTGTATCCACTGGCCGGCGAAATAATACGAAGCACCGGGCTGCGAGTAGGTATAGTTGGAGAGGTGCGAGTAGTTGGCGATGCCGTCCTGCTGGCCCGTGACACCGTACGAGGCGCGGATTTTAAGGTCGTTCAACACAGGAGTGAGCGCGCGGAAGAAGTTCTCCTTCGATATGCGCCATGCAAGGGCAACTGAAGGGAATGTGCCCCAGCGGTGGTCCTTGGCGAAGCGCGAGCTGCCGTCGCGGCGCATGGTGGCCGTAAGGAGGTAGCGTTCCATGAAGGTGTAGTTCAGACGTCCGTAGTACGAAAGAAGGGTGTGGCGTTCGTCCCAGGGAGCGGATGTGGAGCGGTATTCGCCCAGGGCGTTGTAAGTGTCGTAGCCGGGAGCGCTGCGCTTCCAGTACTGGTAGTCGTAGCCGGCGGTCACGTCGAGGGTCGACATGATGGCGTCGAAATCCTTGTTGTAGTTGGCGTAGACGGTGAGCACCTGGTTGAGATTGATTTGCGGCCCCTGCTCGTTCATCGAGCCTCCGTCGCGGAAGCCTTCGAAGCTGTTGGCGGGAAGATAGTACTTCGACGTGCCCCGGGCCCAGTCGATGCCGCCGGTAACATGCAGGCGCAGCTCGGGAAGGAAGTGCAGGCGGTAGTCGATATCGGCGTTGCCCACCACGCGGTATACCTCGGCGGGATTTTCGGGGTCTTCAAGCATTGCCAAGGGGTTGGCGATGGCACCCTGGCCGGGATAACCATTCTTGTCGATTACCTGATGGAAACCGCCCATAAGAGGAGTGCCGTCGGTGAAGAGCAGCGGATTGCCGCTGGCGTCGAAGTTGCCGTAGACGGGTTGTGTGGGGTCATAGGCCAGAGCGTTCCAAACGGCGCCGCTGTTGGCGAAATGGTTCTTGGAGTAGCTGCCTTTGCCCGAGAGGTTCACGCGCAGCTTGTCGCCGAAGAACGAAGGCGTCAGGTTGAGGTTGGCGGTGTAACGCTGGGTATGGTCGTTTTTAAGGATACCTTCCTGATACATAGCACCGAGCGACACACGGAACGGAAGCCAGCGCGTGGCGCGGCCGCTCACGGCCACATTGTTGTCGGTGCTGAAGGCCGTGCGGAAGATAGCGTCGTTCCAGTCGGTATCGGCGCTGCCGAGGGCATTGATGTAGTCCTGGTTGCCGGTGGCGTAGACTTCCTCCACAAACTGGTCGCGGTTAAGCATCTTGCTGTGCTTGGTGGCGTTGCTGAGCGAGTTGGTGGTCTGGAAGCTCACTTTCACGCCTTCTCCGCTGCCCTTCTTGGTGTTGATGATGATTACGCCGTTCGACGCACGCGAGCCGTAGATGGCCGTCGAGGATGCGTCTTTGAGGATGGTCATCGACTCGATGTCGTTGGGGTTGATCATCGACAGGAAATTGCCCGAACCCGTAATGCCGTCGCCTTTCTCCATGGGCACACCGTCGAGAACTATGAGGGGGTCGTTGGAGGCATTGAGCGAGGCGCCGCCGCGAATGCGGATGGTGGAGCCGCCATTGGGCGAACCGCCGTTGTTGGTAATCTGCACACCGGCTATCTTACCGTTGATGAGCTCCTCGGGCGACGATATCACGCCCTGGTTGAAGTCCTTCTCGCCAACGGAACTTACCGAACCGGTGAGGTCGTTTTTCTTCTGTGTGCCGTAGCCTATCACCACCACTTCGTCGAGCACCTCGTTGTTGGGGTGGAGGGTTACGTCGACCACGTCGGAAGTGATGTCGACGGTGAGATTGTTGTAACCCACATAAGAGAATACGAGCTGCTTGGCAGAGGCCGGTATCTTCAATGTGTAGCGACCGTCGATGTCGGTGGCCGCTCCTATGGGCTCTCCAACAACCTTTACAGAAGCTCCGATGAGGGGCTCTCCGGTCTCGTCGATGACAGTACCCGTCACTGTCCGTTGATTTTGGGCGAAAGCCGAAACGGGTAGCAGGAGCACCGAGAGCAGAAGCCCCAGCAGCAGTCTCCTTAATCCGGCATAGCCAATTGC
>CABRZA010000051.1 GCA_902475285.1 uncultured Porphyromonadaceae bacterium | reverse complement strand
TATTGAATATTTCCGTACATTTGCGAAATCAATAGTACTTAACATGCAATTACATCACATATATTTTGCATAGAAATAAGCGACATCCTGTAATTAACAACCACCATATTAACTAAACTTGCGTATGATTTCTACTTTACTTCGACGCTTAGCCGCCACAGCGATTCTTGCAACCAGTGCTGCAGGCTACTGCGAGGCTGCCGTAGTGTCGCCCTACACAATGGACTTCTCCAAGGAGATCGATGTGTCGGACCACGCGTTCAAAGCCGCCTCCAACTGGGGGCATATCGTCGGCTCGTATGCCGACTGGTACGACACCTACTACATGACTTACGTCTACGAGGGTACCGCGGGCGTAAACGGCACGTCGTGTCTTCACGCCAAAAAGCAGGAAGCCGGCGACGGCTGGGACACCCAATCGGTGACCGACTGCCTTGTGACGCCACCGGTGAAAGGCGATGTTAAAATCAAGGTGAAAAGAGAAGACACCTACAGCAGCACCTACATCAAAATCTACAACGTCAACGCCGACGGGAGTCTTGGCACCCTTATACAGTCGGTGATGAACGGCAATATCGGCGAATCGACCGACGAATGGTACGAAATCGAAATCGCCAGCGGCGTTGAGGACTTCAAGCGCTTCGCGCTCCAGTGCCAGCTCGTATATATCGACGACTTCTCGGCCACTGCCGCCGACATCATTCCGGAGGCACACCTTAAAATATCATCGGTGACACCGTCGAACGAATCGAATTTCCGGCTCGACCAGCAGCCCGACGGCACGATCAAGGCCGAATACAAGGTGACCGTGACCAACACCGGCGAGGTGCCCCTCACGGCGGGAATGGAGAACTACTCCATTACGGCGGTCAATGCCAGCAAGTCGCCAGCCGTGGAGCTCTTCACCGTGGCCGTTCCACAGAATCTGGCCGTGGGCGAGACGTCGGCAGAGTTTACGGTAGCCGGCAACATCGACGCCAGCCAGTGGTCGTACTCCACGGCCTACATCTCGCTCAAGCTCCGCGAGAACATCAGCGGGAGCGAGGTGTTGCCCAACGTGTACACCTACTACAACTCCTACGAGCCGAAGTTCGTGTTCCGCGGCGAGGGTGAATCGCGGACATCGTCGATAAGCAACGACATCTCGTTCGGTTTCATCACCGAAAGCGCATCGCTCTCCTATGAGATCTACAACGACGGCCGCGCGCCTCTCACGGTGAAGAGCGTAACACTTCCCGAAGGCTTTACGTCGACCGCTCCGGCGGGTGAATTTACCGTGGACGCGCTCGACAAGGTGCCCGTGACCATCACTCTGGGCGCCGACGAGCCGGGCCTCTTCAAGGGCGAGCTCGCCATAGTATACGTTGACGCTTCCGGCTCCGACAGGACATACACCGTGGGGCTCCAGGGCAACGTTATCGACGCCGACACCTGGATATGCGACTTCGGCAGCGAAGCCATCACCTATCCTGCGGGCTCCATCGCCAACACGGGCATCAACTCCGAGTCGAGCTACTCCGACTACTGCATCTACGGCTCGACCTACAACGCCGACTTCATCACTCCTCTGCTCCATGCCGATGCGGGCGAGGCCATGAGTTTCTCGGCCGCCTCGAAGTCGTACAGCTCCTACAGCCCGGCCACAGTGAAGGTCTACCTCTCGAAAGACCGCATCGACTGGGGCGAGCCCGTGCTCACGCTGCAGAGCGAGCTCACTAGCCAGTGGATCACGTCGCAATTCGAAATTACCGAAGCGGGCGACTACTACGTGAAGTTCGAAATCCCCAACGCCAAGCTCGACAACCTCTGCGGCTTTACGAAAGTCGACAAGGCCTACGACCTCTTCGTCAAGGATATAAACTGCCCGACCAAGGTTAAGAGCGGCGACAAGGTCACCTTCAAGGCTTCCGTCATGGCGCCCCTCGCCATTGCTGCCGACGCGTACACCATGACCCTGATGAACGGCGAGACCGCAGTGGCGCAGTTTGAAACGCTCGCCTTCGCAGCCAATGCCAAGAATTCGACCGAGATGTCGGTAGAGTTCACTCCCGTGGTAGAGAAGACGTCGACGTGGCAGCTCTACGCCAAGGTTTCGATAAAAGACGGCACTGAAATCCGCTCCGGCGTTCACGAGCTGCTCATCGAGAACCAGCCCGACTTCGTGTTCTTCGACGCCGGGTCGCCGGTTTCGGACGCCTACAAGCCCAGCAACCGCAGCGCCGCCATCGACTTCGGGCGCACCAACACACTCGGCGCCTCGATGGAATTCGAGATCTACAACTGGGGCTCGGCACCCCTTACTGTAAGCTCCATCAGTGTACCCGAAGGCTTCTCGACCAACATCACCGAAGCCAGCGTAGCCTCGAAGGAGCGCAAGCCCCTCACCGTTACGCTCAGCACCGAGACTCCCGGCAGCTATTCGGGCAATCTGACGATCATCTATAAGGACGTCACGGATGCCGACTGCACCTTCGAGCTCCCCGTCAGCGCCACGCTCCTCGACCCGTCGAAGTGGCATCTTGCGTTTACGGGCGAAGGCACGTCGACCCTCAGCTGGCCCCTCGGCACTCTCCACGCCAAAAATGTCAGGGGCAACCAGGCAAGCTATCCCGACTACACATGGTATGTGACCTCGGCATCGACTACCGACAATATGTTCATTACGCCCAAGCTCAAGGCAAGCGAAGGCGAGACTATCGAAATCACAGCCAAGCAAGGCTCACGGTGGTCGAACCCCCAGGGCAAAATCTACGCCGCTCCCACTCGTGAAGCCCTCTTGGCCGACGCCTCGACCGATCCCGAACTGGCTGCCGAACGCCGTCTGCTCGGCACCCTGAGCAACTCCTTCGGCGACGAATACATTACCGTCAGCGAGGAATGGCAGAACTTCCAGGTTGCCATCGATCAGGCCGGCGAGTTCTATCTGGGCATCGAAATCAGCGGTTCGCTGTGGGTAAGCGAGTTCTACGGCTTCACCCTCGACGCCGTAGAGCACGAGCTGGTATTCAAAGGCCAGAGCATCCCCGAACAGGCCATGCAGAACGTTGCGACAGCCATGAGCATCAACGTCCACAACTACGGTATGGCAGCCGAGAGCGCCGACTCCTATACCCTCACCGCCATCGTCAACGGCGAAGAGATACCCGTGGCATCGACGGTAGATATCCCCGTTAACCTGTCGCTCGACGACGCCGCCACATCGATCCCCATGGCAGTGCGCTATCACACCCCGGGCACCTTCCCCGTGCAGCTGCGCCTGGCCACGGCCACGCAGACCTTCACCACCGAGACCAAGGATGTGACCTTCGCTCAGGAAGTTGCATCGTCGGAGAAGCAGGTTGGTGAGGTTGCCAGCATCAGCGGCCAGCTGCCCCTTCGTTTCAACGACAAGAACTCCGAGAGTGTGATGCTCTACACGGCCGCCGACCTCGGCCTTAACGACGGCGACCGCATAGGTGCCATCGTCTTCAAGGGCTACAACTCCCCGAGCACTTATAAGAACAAGACCTTCAAGGTGAAAGCCTACTATGAGTGGACCGACGACCAGACCCAGGCAGATCCCGGCTCGGGCATGTACGACGTGTCGGGCATGACCTGTGTGATCAACGATTCCGAGCCCCGCACATGGGAGGCCATGGGCAGCAACACCGAGCCCGCGGACCTTATAACCCTCAGCTTCGACGAGCCACTGGTATACGAGGCGGGCAAGTCGCTCCGACTGGTGATGTCGCATCTCGATGCCGTCGATTACTTCAGCGACTTCGGTTTCGAACGCACCGGCTCACTGTCGGCCTACTACCATTCCAACGACTCCAAGTCGTCGTTTGAGAGCAATTCCTGGAACCGCAGCCAGCTTCCGGTAATCCATCTCTCGCTTGTAGTCGAGCCCTCGACCGTCAAGGGTCAGGTCACCGATCTGGGCGATGCCGTAGCCGGTGCGGTGGTAACCCTCAACAGCACCGACGGCGACAACGTGCGCTACACCGCCACGACCGACGCCGAAGGCAATTACAGCCTCGACGTGATACAGAACCAGCGCAGCTACGATGTGACCGTAGAGGCCAACGGCAAGGAAGATTTCGCAGAAGACTGTGTCTTCGCGGGCAACAGTACCCTCGACTTCAGCCTGGCCGATGTAGCGGTGATCGACAACACCGTCGATGCCGAGCACAGCGACCTCCGCAATGCCATCGTGAAGTTCAAGCTCAATATCGGCGCCGGTATGACAGCCGTGGTTCTTCCCGTCGACCTCACCGCCGACGAGGTAGCGGCCCTCTTCGGCGACGCAGTGGAAGTGAGCGCCTTCAGCTCCTCGACTGTCAATGCGGGCAACCTCCACTTGGTATTCGAGACTGTCGGCGCCGACGACAACGGCACAATCATCAAGGCCGGCAAGCCTTACCTGCTCGATGTGAAGAACGCAGCTTCGGCCATTCGCCTGCGTGGCAAGGACGTGAAGGGAGATATAACACCCGACAGCGACAGCAACGCCGAAATCAACGGCACATATTCGGCCATCGACAAATCGCAGGGCATGTATCTCCTCGAAGAGGGCACCTTCGTCGCCTCCGACCCCCGCGCCCGCACGGGCGCCAAGGTAGCGCCTTACAGCGCATATGTGAAAGCCCTCGATCCTTCGATTACATCCATCAGCTACTCGGTGGGTACATCGACCGGTGTGGAAGTCATCGAAGCCGAGGATGCCGAAACCGAAACCGTGATATACAACCTGCAAGGCATACGCGTGGACAACCCACAGCCGGGCATCTATATAGTCAACGGCAAGAAGGTATACATTAAATAATTAAGATCCAACTACAACCGGGGCACTGCTGTTGTCCCGGTTGTATTCATTCTAAATTCCATTATCCTTTCAAAAACTAAATAATGAAAAAATCTCTCATTTGGATTTCAGCAATGGCAGCCACCCTTGTTTCGGTTACGGCAACGGGAGGCACCTTCAAGGGGCTGACCCGACAGGGCAGCGCGGCTGAAACTCCAGCTATAGCCCGAGTCGCGGTCCTTCCCGCCGGCGGCCACGACAACGCCACCGCCTCCGGGACACCCATGCGAGCGTCGATTGAGCCCGTTGCAATACCTTGGTCGGTCACGCTCGACAACGAGGAGGCATTCAACCTCTTCGATGTGCTCGACGGCAACAACGACCAGTGCACGTGGATGTACTGGACGAAGGACAGCAGAAACTACAATGTGGTGTACCGCTGCTCTTCGCGAAACCCAGCCGACGACTGGCTGGTTACACCTCCCGTGCCCATGAAGGCCGGAGTGAACTATATGCTGCGATTCCACGCATCGGGCAACAGCAACTACTACACCGAAAAACTCGAAGTGAAGGTTGGCATATATCCCACCATCACCGCTTTCAACCAGGGCACTACCCTGCTGCCCTCGACCGACCTGAAAATGGACATCCGCGAGTTCACCCTCAGCTACAAACCCGAGGCCGACGGCAACTATTTCTTCGGCTTCCACGCCATCAGCGAGCCCGACCAGGACTATATCACCATTTATGACGTGCTCGTGGATGTAGGAGCGGAAGATGCCGCGCCCGACGCGCCGGCCGACGTACGCGTCGTTCCCGATGCCACGGGCGATCTCAAAGCCACCGTGCGCTTCACGGCCCCGGTCAAGACCGTCGACGGGCAGAGGCTCTCCGCCATCGAGAAGGTGGACATTCTTCGCGACGACGAAGCCCTGACCACACTCACCGGCGTGGCTGCGGGGAGCACCGGCTCGTTTACCGACGACAATGTGAGCAACGGCGAACACACATACACCGTTGTGGCCTATGCCGACGGCAAGCGAGGGCGCGAGGCCAAGGCGTCGGCCTTTGTGGGTATGGATGTTCCGGCACGCCCGGGAGCAATGCTCCTCGAAGACAATGCAGAAACCATCAAGGCCCGCTGGCCGCAGGTGAAGGAAGGCGCCAACGGGCTCTTCTTCAATCCCGAACGGGTGAAATACCGCATCTACACCTTCGATGCCGAGAACCGGCCCACGGTATTCGTAGCCGAAACATCGGCCACCGAATACGACATTCCCGTAAAGACTTATGAGGGCTCGGCACGCCTGGAGCAGTATGCCGTGACGGCCGTGTCGACCGGCGGCGAAGGCGACCCCATGTACTCCAACGCCCTGCTTGCAGGCAAGGCTTACGAGCTGCCTTTCCTCGAATCGTTCTACGACGAAGAAGCCGGCTCGGCCGCCCTCAACAAGTTTTGGTATTTCGACGGCTCGGGACTTGGCTACGGCTACGGCCTGTCGAACGTGCAATTCGCCTTCGGCTCGTCGGACAACGACAACCACTGCCTCAAATTCAACAGCGTTGCCTACAACGATGTGCTCAACCTCACATCGGGGCGTGTGAAGATTTCGGGCAAGAGCAACAAGCTCTACTTCGACTACCGCAGCGACGGGGCCGAGACCTCGGAATTCAATCTCTTCGCCGTGATGCCCGACGGCAACACCCTCTCGCTCGCCGGCTACGACATCAAGGAAAAGAGCACCTGGAAGCAGGCTGTGGTCAATGTGCCCGACTATCTCTCGGGCCTCGACTACATCATGATTCGATTCCAGCTCAAATCCACAGGCTCGCCCGCCGTGGCTCAGACGCTGTATATCGACAATGTGAACATCATGGATGCTTCGCGTCGCGACCTCAAGGTGGCCGTGAGCCATCAGGAACGCGTGCAGAAGGGCAAGGTTGCCAAGGCACAGGTGACAGTGCACAACCGCGCCGGCTCGGACGTTGAGGCGTACTCCTTCACTCTCAGCGCCGACGGCAAGGAGATAGCATCGCGCACTGTGAGCGAGCCCATCGCCGCCTTCACCATGCGCAGCTTCGACATCGACATCCCCGTGTCGGCCGTCAACGACAATGCCAAGGTCGACGTCAAGGCCACCGTGACCTGCGAAAACGATGCCGACGCCAAGAACAACACGGCAGTATCGACATTCGACATCTATGCCTACAACGGGCCGACAGTCGGCGACCTCGCCGCCGTATCGACCGACGGGGCAAACAATCTTTCGTGGTCCGCTCCCAAAATCGAAAACGTGCAGCAGATGGAAAGTTTTGAGGATTATACTCCTTTCCTGGTGGACAATTTCGGCGACTGGACGGCATTCAGCAACGACGAAGCCTATGCCGGCTCGCTCTTCGAAGATCTGGAACTGCCGCACCAGTATGAGAATTACGCATTCATGGTCACCAACTTCGAGACCGACTACGGCGCCGGCGAGTATTATCCGGGCCACACGGGCTATTCGTACCTCACGGCCCTCTACGGCATCAACGATTACATCGAACAGATACCCACCGACAAATGGCTGATATCGCCTTCGTTGTCGGGCCGCGCACAGGCCGTGACCTTCTGGGCGCGCAACACTCCTCTCGACACCGAGGACAAGCCCGAAAGTATAGCCGTGGGCTACTCCACGACCGGCTGCGAGATGGCCGACTTCACATGGCTCACCTCCGTAGAACTCACCGGCGGCTACTGGCGCGAAGTGACCGCCGACCTGCCCCAGGGCGCAACATATTTCGCCGTGCGCACCCACGAGCCCGAAGGCACGGGCTTCTGGCTGCTTCTCGACGACTTCATGTTTGAGACCGGCCCCGGCGCGGTAGACAAATACATCGTCTACTGCAACGGCGAGAAAATCGGCGAGAGCAAGACCACGACATTCATCGACACCGCCGACCGCTATTCCGCCGACCGCTATGCCGTGACCACTCTCTTCGTCAACGGCAACGAATCGGCACCCCAGTACATCAACGCCGACGGCTCGTCGGGCATTTTCGACATCGAGGCTGCCGCCGCCCTCCGCACCGACGTATACAACCTGCAGGGCATGCGTGTGCGCCGCAACGCCGACATCGACGCGCTCCGCACCCTCCCCGCCGGCATCTATGTGGTTTCCGGCCGCAAGCTCCTGGTGAAGTAATCGCCACTCCGACATAGACCTATGGCCCGGCGGCTGCCACGACAGCCGCCGGGTCTTTTTGCATCGGCGCGGCGCGGGCTTTCGCGGGTTGCAAAATTTTTGTATCTTTGCGGAGATTATGAGACACCTTATCGCTTTATTGCTTTTGCTCTCTTGCGTGGCCGCCACAGCACAGAATGAAGTGCGCTTCGGCTGCGAGGCCACCGATACCGTGGCCATCAACGACATGCTTCGCCGTGGCGCCGAGGCCCGCCCCGCCACAGCGGAAGCCGCCGTAGCATTTTTCGCCCGACAATTCGAAGGCATACCCTATCAGGGAGGCACCCTCGAAGGTACGCCGGAGACTCTCACGGTGCGCATCGACAGCCTCGACTGCACCACTTTCGCGGAAACGGCCATGGCTCTGGCCTTCACTCTCCGCGAGGGGCGCTCGTCGTGGCGCGACTTCGTGTACAACCTGCGCCGCATACGCTACCGCGGGGGCGAGGTGAACGGCTACCCGTCGCGCCTGCACTACATCGCCGACTGGGCGGTCGACAACCGTCACCGGGGCAACTTCACCGACGTTAGCGACGCCTTTCCGAAGGTGTCGTATATAGTGCGCACCATCGACTTCATGAGCCGTCACGCCGACCGCTATCCGGCTTTGGCCGACTCGGCCAACCTGGCACGCATACGCGACATCGAGAGCGGCTACCGCATGCACCGCTTCCCCTATGTAAAGACGGCCGACCTCCATAACAAGACCGTCAGGGCGGCTCTCCACGATGGCGACGTGGTGGCACTGGTATCGACTCTCCGCGACCTCGACGTGAGCCATATGGGCATCGTGGTGATGACCGACGGCGTGCCCTACCTTCTCCACGCCTCGTCGAGCCACGGCAAAGTCGAGGTGTCGGAAGTGCCGCTGGCCGACTTTCTCAAACGCAACCGCCAGTGGGCGGGCATACGAATTTTCCGCTTAAACGATTGACATTATGGCAACGGAACGTCTCCGCTGGTTCGACATGCTCAAAGGCATCGCCATCTTGATGGTGGTGATGGGGCACGTGCTCATGCTGTGCGTGCGAGGCATCGACGCGGCGCCGCTGGCGAAGTTCATCGGCAACATACATATGCCGGTGTTCTTCTTCATCAGCGGCTGGCTGGCCTACCGCGTGTCGCCCGACGGCACGGGCTTCCGCTCACCGGCGATGAAGCCCAAGGCGTTGCGCCTGCTCGTGCCCATGGTGCTGGCGAGCACGGCGTGGATTTACATCATGCCTGCCACAGGGTTGGAATGCCCCTTTGACAGTACCTTCGAAGGGTTGTGGACAAACGGATACAAGAACGGATACTGGTTTACGTTCGTGCTGTTTCAGATATTCGTGATATATCGGCTGCTGTGCCCGCTGCTGCGCCGCACCAGTTCCAAGGGACAGTTCTTGATTCTCGGAGCTGCGTGGGCTGCAATAGTGACCGTATTCTACCTACTGCCCTCCAAGTTGGTGGAGATACTCTCGCTGAGCCTTCTGTGGGAGTTTTCCGCTTCATTCTTCATCGGTGTCATAGCCGCCAAATATGCCGATGCCTTCAACCGGCTCACCGACCGCGGGTGGGTATGCGCACTGGCTTTGGTCACGATAGCGGGATGCCTGCGCGTGCTGTGCTGGACGTGGGAATTTTCATGGATAAACGGGGCTATAGTCATCATGCTGCGCACGCTCATGCAGATTGCCATCGCCATACTCGGGGTGGGGCTTGTGCGTCCCTGGGCGCTGCGCGCCTTCGCCTCCGACGCTGCCACGGCCGCCCCATGGGCACGCATGTGGGAGTTTCTGGGCAAACGTTCGCTGTCGATTTATCTCCTCCACTACTGGTTCCTATTCCCCTTGGGCATACTGCGGCCCGTGCTCGTAGGGTTTAATCTCGACATCACTCCGCTGATGGTCGTTTCGGCCGTTGTGGGCGCCGCAATAATAAGCGTAACTCTGCTGGCCGACTATGTGATAAGCTATTGCGGCCCGCTGGCCACCTGGCTTACCGGCTCGGAGCCGAGGAACGCAAACGTATAACACTAAGCAAGATATGAAAATAACAGTTGTCGGAGTCGGATATGTGGGCCTGGTGACGGGCGCATGCTTTGCCGAGATGGGCGTGGAGGTGCGATGCGTCGACGTCGACCCGCAGCGCATCGCCGACCTGCGCTCGGGCATCATACCCATCTACGAGCCGGGGCTGGCCGACCTGGTGACGCGCAACGCCGCCGAAGGTCGCCTCAGCTTCGACACCGATATGGGCCCGGTAGGCAAGGACGGAGCCGACATCGTGTTCTGCGCCGTGGGCACCCCTTCGGCCGCCGACGGGAGCGCCGACCTCACACATGTGGGCGAGGTGGCGCGCGAGTTCGGGCGGCGGCTGCGCGGCTATGCCCTTCTGGTAATCAAGTCGACAGTACCCGTAGGCACGCATCTTATAGTGCGCCGCGAGGTGGAGGCCGCGACTGCCGGGAGAGCCGATGCCTCGTTCGACATAGCCTCCAATCCCGAATTTCTCAAAGAAGGCGCGGCCATAAAGGACTTCATGTCGCCCGACCGCGTGGTTATAGGCACCGATTCAGCCCGGGCGCGCGAGCTCATGGAACAGCTCTACCGCCCCTTCCTGCTCAACAATTTCCGCGTGCTCTTCATGGACCTCGCCAGTGCCGAAATGGCCAAGTACGCCTCCAACGCCATGCTCGCCACGCGCATATCGTTCATCAACGAAATCGCCAACCTCTGCGACGCCGTGGGCGCCGACGTGGCCGACGTGCGCCGCGCCATGGGTGCCGACGCCCGCATAGGCTCCAAATTCCTGTATCCAGGCTGCGGCTACGGCGGTTCGTGTTTCCCCAAGGACGTGCGCGCCCTCATTGTGACGGGTGCAGAAAACGGCTGCGAGATGGCCGTGATTCGTGCAGTCGAGGAGGTGAACGAACGTCAGAAATTAGTGGTCTACCGCAAGTTGCGCGACGCTCTCGGCGACCTGCGCGGAAAACGGGTGGCCATATGGGGGCTGGCATTCAAGCCCGAGACCGACGACATGCGCTGCGCCCCCTCGCTCGAAGTCATCGGACGGCAGCTCGCCGACGGCGCCACAGTGCGCGTCTACGACCCGGTGGCGATGGATGAGTGCCGCCGCCGGCTGGGCGACGCTGTGGAATATGCCACCGACATATACCACGCCGCCGAGGACGCCGACGCTTTGGCCGTCCTTACCGAGTGGAAACAGTTCCGCCTGCCCTCGTGGCCTCTTGTGGCACGCGCCATGAAAGGCATCGACGTGGTGGACGGACGAAACATATACCGCCGCTCCGACCTCCGCGCGGCAGGCCTCACCCTGCACGCCATCGGCCGCCCCGACGGCAAAGACTGACATTCCCCTACCATGGCAATAGTAGCTTTCGACCTCGACGACACGCTCTTTACCGAAATGGACTTTGTCCGTTCGGGCTACCGCGCCGTGGCCGAAGCCCTTGTCGACGAGGCCGACGAACGCGAGCACTACTACCGCATGTTCCTCGCCCTGCGTCCGCGCGGCTTCGAGGAGGCCCGCGCCGACTATCTGGCGCGCCACGGCAAAGAGGCGCGCCTTACCGTCGACGACATGGTGTACACCTACCGCCACCACCGGCCCGAGCTCAGCCTCTTTCCGGGCGCACGCAAGGCCTTGGAGGACATACGCCGCGCCGGCCACCGGCTCGTGCTCGTCACCGACGGCTCCACGCTGCACCAGCGGTCGAAGTTCAACGCCCTCGGCATCGCCGACCTCTTCGACCCCGCCGACATATTCGTGAGCGAAGAAACCGGCGGCGACAAAACTTCCGGGCTTCCCTGGACGTTAATCGAGAAACGCTACACAGCACCCGGTCAACGGTACTACTATGTGGGCGACAATCTTTCGAAAGACTTCCGTCTGCCGCGGCGCCGCGGTTGGACAACAATAATGAAACGTGACACCTCGGGCTCGAACGTATTCCCCCAGCGTCCGGCCGACTGGCCGGCGGAAAACCGCCCCCATACGGCCTTCGACAACTACGAACTCCTGCCCAAATTCATATTCTAACTATGCCAACAGCTCTAATTACAGGCATTACCGGCCAGGACGGTTCCTACCTGGCAGAATTTCTTCTCGAAAAAGGCTACGACGTGCACGGAATAATCCGCCGCAGCTCCAGCTTCAACACCGGTCGCCTCGAGCACCTTTACCTCGACGGCTGGGTGCGCGACCAGCACCAGGCACGGCGCATCAACCTGCACTACGGCGACATGACCGACTCGTCGTCGCTCATCCGCATCATAGGTCTCGTCAAACCCGACGAGATATACAACCTTGCCGCGCAGAGCCATGTGAAGGTATCGTTCGACGTGCCCGAATACACCGCCGATACCGACGCCATAGGCACCCTGCGCCTGCTCGAGGCCGTGCGCATACTCGGTCGCGAGAAACAGACGCGCATCTACCAGGCATCGACATCGGAACTCTTCGGCGACGTGGCCGAGATACCGCAGACCGAACGCACGCCCTTCCATCCGCGCTCGCCCTATGCCGTGGCCAAGCTCTACGCCTTCTGGATAATGAAGAACTACCGCGAGAGCTACGGCATGTACACCGCCAACGGCATTCTCTTCAACCATGAGTCGGAGCGCCGCGGCGAGAACTTCGTAACGCGAAAAATCACCCTCGCCGCCGCCCGCATAGCCGCCGGCTTCCAGGACAAGCTCTATCTGGGCAACCTCGAGGCGCGCCGCGACTGGGGCTACGCTCCCGACTATGTGAAGTGCATGTGGCTTATCCTCCAACAGCCCGAACCCGACGACTTCGTCATTGCCACGGGCGAATATCACACGGTGCGCGAGTTCGCCACACTCGCCTTCGACCGCGTGGGCATAAAGCTGCGCTGGGAAGGCAAGGGACTCGACGAAAAGGGCATCGACAGCGCCACAGGCAAGGTGCTTGTGGAGGTCGACCCGCGCTTCTTCCGTCCCGCCGATGTGGAACAGCTTCTCGGCGACCCTACCAAGGCTCGCACAGAGCTGGGCTGGAATCCCCGCGCGACATCTTTCACCGAACTGGTAAACCGTATGGTCGACTACGACGTGAATCTCGTGAAAACACAACACCATGCTTCAGAAGACTGACAAGATATATGTGGCCGGCCACCGAGGGCTCGTTGGCTCGGCAATCGTTGACAACCTGCGCCGCCGTGGCTTTACCAACGTGATAGGCCGCACGCACCGCGAGCTCGACCTCCTCGACCCCGCGGCCACCGAGGCTTTCTTCGCCGCCGAGAAACCCGCCGCTGTCATCCTCGCCGCAGCACATGTGGGCGGCATAATGGCCAACAGCACCTATCCGGCCGATTTCATCTATCAAAATCTTCAGATACAGCAGAATGTGATCGGCGCCGCATACCGCCACGGCGTGAAGAAACTGCTCTTTCTGGGCTCGACGTGCATATATCCTCGCGAGGCTCCCCAGCCCATCACCGAGAACGCCCTGCTAACACTGCCTCTCGAAATCACCAACGAGCCTTATGCCATCGCAAAAATCGCGGGCATGAAGCTCTGCGAGGCGTTCAACCGCCAGCACGGCACCGACTACATTGCCGTGATGCCCACCAACCTCTACGGCGAGAACGACAACTTCGACCTCGTCAAGAGCCACGTCATGCCGGGCATGATGCGCAAGCTGCACTTGGCCAAGCTGCTGCACGCCAAGGACATGGACGCCTTGCGCCGCGACCTCAGCCTCCGCCCCGTGCCGGGAGTCGACGCCGCCGGCAGCCTCGAAGAAATAGCCCGCGGCCTCGAACCCTTCGGCATATTCCCCAACCGCGTGCGCCTGTGGGGCACCGGGCGCCCTCTCCGCGAATTTTTGTGGAGCGCCGACATGGCCGACGCCTGCGTGCATATCCTTCTCAATGTCAAGGCTTCTGAACTCGCCGACGCCGACGGGCGCAACTCGCATGTGAACATCGGCACGGGCCGCGAACTGACCATAGCCGAACTCGCCTCGCTCCTTGCCGACGCCACGGGCTTCACCGGCACCGTCGAATGGGATGCCTCCAAACCCGACGGCACCATGCGCAAGCTCTGCTCGGTGGAGCGCCTGCACAGCCTCGGCTGGCACCATACGGTTGACATCGAGCAGGGCGTGAAGATGCTCTACGACTGGTATTTAAGCTCTCTCACCGCCGACACCGCCCGATGATACTTCTGCTGGTGGCCTACCTTGCCTTCCTCATTCTCTGCGAATGGGGCTACATTGCCGTAGCGCGCCGCAAGGGATGGGTGACACCGACAAGCGGCAACGCCCCCGCAACACCCCTGGGAGGCGGCTGCATAATACTTCCGGCGGCGATAGTGGCGCCGCTGTTCTTCGAGGCCTATAATCCGCAGACACTGTGCATCATAATCGGCGCCACGGTGTTAGGTTGCATGTCGTTTGTCGACGACATTCGTCGACTGCCGGCGCTGCTGCGCCTGCTCGTGCAGCTCGCAGTGCTACTTGCGGTGCTCTATCCCCTGGCACATTTCAGCGTGCTCTTCTATGTGGGCGCCGTGCTGTTCTGCACAGGCTACGTCAACGCCTCCAACTTCATGGACGGCATCAACGGCATGCTTTGCGCATATTCCGCCGTGGTGATTTTCACCATAATGGCAGCTATCGACATATTCCCGGCACGCGCCACGGCAGCCTTCACGCCCACCTTCATGCTCATCCTGCCGGGAGTCTTTCTTGCGCTTGTGGCTCTGGAGCTGTTCAATTTCCGCAGGCGAGCCTTGGTCTTCGCCGGCGACGTGGGCTCCATCACCACAGGTTTCTTCATCGCCGTTGCCCTTGTGTGGCTCGCGGCCATACACAATGCCGTATGGGTGGCAGTATTTGTATCGCTCTTCGTCACCGACACTTTCTGCACCTTCCTGTGGCGCCTGCGCCACGGCGAACATCCTTTCACGCCGCACCGCCACCACCTCTACCAGCGCCTTGTGGCGGCCGGTGCGCCCCCGCTGGCCGTCTCGACGGCGTATGCTTTGATGCAGGCTGCAATCAATGCCGGAGCGCTCTTCTGTCCGCACCCGTGGATATATACCCTTGCGGTCTACGCCGTACTCACGGCAGTATATTTCGGCGCCCTGCACATGCTCCGGCGCCGTGCGCGGTAAGCGCCGAACATTCGCCTTGCCTCGATGGTTTTATATTGTAAACTATTACTGTCCGCTAAACCATAAATCAGTGAGTCCAACATCTTGAAAGGCAGACGTTGGGCTTACTTTTAGAGTATGACAAGCCCCCTCAGTCAATTTCGTGTTCTTGAGGCGGTGG
>CABRZA010000050.1 GCA_902475285.1 uncultured Porphyromonadaceae bacterium | reverse complement strand
AAACAAAAGCAAAGACGGCGCCGCACTTGCCGCACGGCCACATCAATTCCGGGAGCATTACGTCATAGGCCCCGAAAGCAAGGGCAAAATCATCGTCCCAGCGGTATCGTCCGAGCGTAGGGAATATATACCAATGGGTTTTCTTGATAAGGATACTGTTATATCAAACTCTGCCTTTGCCGTCTATGATGCGGAGATGTGGCTGTTTGCCTTGCTCACATCGAACATGCACAACCCTTGGGTGAGGGCAGAGGGTGGTTCGCTTGAAACTCGAATACGCTATTCGGCCACGCTGTGCTACAACACTTTCCCCTTCCCGCGGCTTACTGCCGAGCAGAAGGCCGAGCTGGAGGCCTTGGCGCAGGAGGTGCTGAATATGCGCGAGGAGAACTGCCATCTTACTTTGGGCGAGATGTACAATCCCGAGAGTATGCCCGCCGACCTACGCGAGGCTCACCGGCGCCTCGACCTTGCCGTGGAGCGCATTTACCGCCCCGAGCCCTTCACCTCCGACGAAGAGCGCCTCGAGCACCTCTTCCGCCTCTACGCCAAAATGACCAAACACTAATCGCCCAATGCTGATTACTTAGGATGCTTCTCAATACGCGAGTGGGTTTATATCCACTCGGATAAAAATGTCGCCGCTACGCGGCTTGCGTACGGCGGGGGCATTTACACGGGCTTACGCCCGTGCCTACAAAATTGTCGCCGCTATGCGGCTTTTTGCACGGCCTTTGGCCGCACACGTTAAGTAAAAGTATTGTTCCAATCCTCAATCCTCAATCCCCAATCCTCATTATGACAACCAACCTCGTAGAAGTAGAATACGCCCAGACGGGGCGGTCGAGCAACACCGACGCCCTGGGCATGCGCGAGATGCAGGCCATGGTCTATGCCCAGCGCGAGCGCCAACACCTCCTTGTGAAGGCACCGCCGGCCTCGGGCAAGAGCCGCGCCATGATGTTCGTTGCCCTCGACAAGCTCGTCCACCAGGGCCTGCGCAAGGTGATAGTTGCCGTGCCGCAGCAGAACATAGGCCGCAGCTTCAACGACACCCAGCTGTCGCGCTACGGCTTCTTCACCGACTGGACCGTGGCGCCGGCATGGAACCTCTGCATGGCCGCCGGCAGCGAGAGCTCCAAGAAGGCACGCCTGCGCGAGTTCCTCGACCATCCGACGGCCACGAAGCTCGTGTGCACCCACGCCACGCTCCTCAACGCCCTCAACGGCATCGACCCGCGGAAGCTCGACGACGTGTTTTTCGGCATCGATGAGTTCCACCACGGCTCGGCCGACGAAGGCAACCGCCTGGGCGAGCTCATACGCAGCCTGCTCAACGACACCTCGGCGCACATACTTGCCATGACCGGCTCCTACTTCCGCGGCGACGCCGTGCCGGTGATGCGCCCCGAGGACGAGGCGCGCTTCCAGCCCTCGATCAACTACAACTACTACCAACAGCTCAACGGCTACCGCTGGCTCAAAAGCTTGGGGATAGGCTACAGCTTCTTCCAGGGCAACTACCTCACGGCCATCCCCGAGGTGCTCGACACCCACCGCAAGACTCTGATACACATACCGCACCCCAACAGCAAGACCGGCGCCTTCATGAACAAGCACGACCAGGTGGCCGAAATCATAGGCATGATAGGCGATATTGTGGGCCGCGACTACGACAACAATCTCTACAAGGTGCGCACGCCCGACGGGCGCACGCTCACCGTGGCCGACCTTGTGGAGGATATGCCCGAGCGCCGCAACGCCCTCCAGGCCTACCTCCAGCGCATGAACAGCCGCGACTCGCTCGACATCCTCATAGCCCTCGGCACCGCCAAGGAGGGCTTCGACTGGGAGTGGTGCGAGCACTGCATTACGATAGGCATCCGTGCGTCGCTCACCGAGGTGGTGCAGATTATAGGCCGGTGCACGCGCGACTGCGAGGGCAAGACCCACGCCCAGTTCACCAACCTGATACCGTGCCCCGACGCGGCGCAGGACGATGTGTCGATGGCCGTGAACGACTTTCTCAAAGCCATTTCGGCGTCGCTGCTCATGGAGCAGGTTATGGCGCCGCGCTGGACCTTCAAGACCAAGCCCGACGACGACACCAAACCGGCCAAGAACAAGGGGGGCGCCGAGGACCATGAGATAGAGGTGAAGGGCCTTCCGCCGCTCAACGACAAGACTCGCGCCATAGTCGAGAACGACCTCGACACCCTCGTGGCCACCACGCTGTCGGACAAGAACATACGCGAGGCCATAATAGGCGAGGGCATGGCCGAGATGATTACCGAGGTCTACATCCCCAAGATAGTGCGCGAAACCTACCCCGACCTCACCGACGAGGAAGTCGACGCCGTGGCCAAGCACACCGTGCTCACCATAGCCACGCAGGGCGAGCCGGTGACCGTCGACGACTCCGGCGACCGCTTCATCCGCCTGGCCAACAAGATGGTAAACCTCAACGACCTCGACATCAATCTTATAGGCAGCATCAACCCCTTCCAGCGTGCCTACGAGGTGGTGAGCAAGTCGCTCACGACCGAAGTGCTGCGCACCATCCAGTATGCCATCGAAGACGGGCGTTCGGAGAAAATGGATATTCAGGAAGCAGCCTTCATCATGCATAAGTATATCGGCGCATGGCGTGCGGAGCATCCGGGCAAGTTGGCGCCTGAAATCACCGACGGCGACCCTCTGGCACGTCGTCTTGCAATGGCCATTGAGAAAGTCAAGGAGTACAAGCGAAATTTATTGAGACAGCAACATGTTTGATTTTGATAAAGTAATGTCCGAACTTCTCGAGGATCCGCTGCTTGCCGACGTCAAGGCTCCCCGCCGGCGTCCCACGTCGGCCGACCGCCTTGTTGCGGCCTTTCAGGAAGTTCAGGATTTTCGCGAAGCCCACGGTCGCCTTCCCGAAGACACGCCTGCCGAACGCACGCTCTACCACCGCTGGAAGTGCGTGTTGAAGCCTGAAAACATAGAGCGCTGCCGCCCGTACGACGAACTCGGCATCCTGCCTGCCCCCGACGATACCGCATCATCCAATGCAGCAGGGACGCGCCATGGTGCGTCCACCGAGGCTGCTGTAACTAAAACCGCCGAGGAACCCGCCGTGGACTACGGCCGCGAGCCAACAGAAGAAGAGATGCTCGAGTCGATACTCAACGACCCCCTGCTTGCCGACGTGGGCGCGGGCGACGACCTCGGCATCTTCGACGTGCCCGACTATATGCGTCGGCGCCTCGAGGAGCGCCGGGAGGCTGAGTATGTGGGCAAGCACCGCCCATGCGAGGACTTCGACAAGTACGCCGAGGGCTTCCGCGACATCCAGCAGGGCCTCAAAGAAGGCCGCTATCGCCTGGTGAAATTCAGCGAAACGAATCTGAAAGTCGGCCGCTACTTCGTGGAGCAGGGCGTGATAGGCTATCTTGCCGCCATGGAAGCCGACCGCCGGCGTCGGGGGGAGCGTTTCGACGGCCGCACACTGGTGGTATACGAAAACGGCTCTGAGGCCGACATCAAATACCGCACCATCACCAAGAACCTCAGAGTGGATGGATACAGTGTAGTGGCTGCCGACGACGAGGCCTCCGCCGAGCTCGAGCGCAGCTTCACGGTGGTCGAGGGCGATGTGGAGAGCGGCACCATCTATGTGCTGCGGTCCAAATCGACACGGCCGGAAATCGCGGCCATCAAGGACCTCTACAAGATAGGTTTCACCGTCACCACGGTAGAGAGCCGCATAGCCAACGCCCGCCAGGAGCCCACATATCTCTGCGCCGACGTCGAAGTGGTGGCCACATGGAAGGTCTACAACGTGAAATCGTCGACCTTCGAGGCCCTCATCCACCGGCTGTTCGCCGCCGTGCAGCTTCAGGTCTCCGTCGACGGGCACCGCCCCAAGGAGTGGTTTATCGTGCCCTTCCGCATCATCGAGCAGGCCGTAACCGGCATAATCCAAGGGGTGCCGATGAGCTACGACGCGCAATTGAAACAGATTGTAATACTAAAATCTAAGAAAGTTATGAAATGCTTATCAGTACAACAGCCCTGGGCATCGCTCATATGCATGGGCATTAAAGACGTGGAGAATCGCTCCTGGCGAGCCGAAGAGGCTCCCGGCCGTATCCTCATCCATACCGGAGCAAAGGTAGACCGCTATGCTCAGGACGAGGCAGAGGATATCATAGGCCACGAACTCCCCGAATTGCCCCGAGGATGTATTGTGGGCTACGTCGAAGTCTACGGCTTCACGCGCGAGTCGGACAGTGTATGGGCCGGCGAAGGAAAGGGTTCGGAATGGAAATGGCTGCTCCGCAACGCCAAAATGTTCAAGGAGCCCATACCCTACAAGGGCAGCCTCGGCCTCTTCAACGTGCCCGACATCGACCCCGACAACCTCCCCGAAACAGTGTAGTCAAGTAGATGGGGGATTGTAATGAAAAATTTTGTGGCGACGGGAGTTTTTTGTATTTTTGCGGTAAACTTGTGAATATGGCTTTTAAGACAGCAAAAATATATATAGCGGCTTTGGCTCTTGTGCTTGGGTCGTCGGCACTGGCGGCTCCCATCGACGAGGCCAAGCGACTCTACCGCGATGGCGACTACGCCGCGGCGGTTGAGAAACTGCGCACTCTGGTGCGTAGGTCGCCTCGCAACGGCAACGTGAACTACTACCTCGGGGCTTCGCTCTATGCCATGGGCGACAATGCCGAGGCCGAGGCACCGCTCAAGGTTGCGGCAGGCCGCGGTGTGGCCGACGCCCACCGTATGCTGGCCGAGATAGCCCTTTCGGACTATCGTGCCGACGATGCCTCGGAGAGCCTCGACGCGTGGAGCGCGGCCTTGAAGAAGGCGCGCAAGAGCGTGCCCGACAGCCATGCCGAGCTCAGCCGCCGAGCGCTGACAATGCGCAACATGCTCGAACGCGTGGAGAGCATAGAGGTGCTCGACAGCCTTACGGTCGACTCCGCCGACTTCTTCACCCACTACCGCCTGAGTTCGGCCGCCGGGCGCATACTGCCTCCCGAGGCCGTGCAACGTGCGGGTGCAGGCAGCCTCGACAGCGAGCTCTCGGCCGCCTACATGCCGCAGAACCGCAGCGAGCTTCTGTGGGCAGCCTCCGACACCGCGGGTGTGTTCGCGCTCTACGGCGCCGACATACTCGACGACGGCACCCTCGACCATACCAAGGCCCTGGGCGACAATCTGAGCGAGGGGGGCAGCGCTCTGTATCCCTTCCTGATGCCCGACGGCGTGACGCTGTATTTCGCCAACAACGGCGAGAACAGCCTCGGGGGTTACGACATCTTCATGACTCGGCGCAACGATGCCGCCGAGGAAGGCGACGACGCATTCTTCGTGCCGCAGAATGTGGGGATGCCCTACAATTCGCCCTACAACGACTATCTCCTTGCCATCGACGAGACATCGGGCCTGGGGTGGTGGGCCACCGACCGCAACCAAATTCCCGGCAAGGTGACGATATATGTCTTCGTGCCGTCGGCGGTGCGCGTCAATGTGCCTGCGGGCGACGAGAACCTGCGTCAGCTGGCACGGCTGAGCGACATCTCGCTCACGCGTCGCGAGTATGCCGACGGCGCCGCCGAGCTCACGCGCCGGCTGCCCGATGCCGACGATGCCACCGACGCGGCCAACTCTCCGCGGCGCTTTGCCCTCGATATGGGCAACGGCGCGGTGTATACGTCGCTCAGCCAATTCAAGAACCAGGGTGCGCGGAGCGCCATGCTCGAGGCTCTTGCCGCCGAAATGGCTCTCAACAAGCAGCTTGCGGCCCTCGACGAGTTGCGCGAGCGCTACCGGCGTGGCGAGCGCACGACGGCCGGCGCCATACTCGAGGCCGAGGAGCAGCTGCCGCGCCTGCGGCGTGCCGTGGCCGAGGCGCGCAACAAGGCCGTGCGCCTCGAAGCCGCCCGGCGATAGATATTAAATCTAATCCATTCTTAATATGAAACTTACCGTAATTCTCTTCATCGTACTGGGGCTTATCCTGCTGGTAGTGTTCTTCTACTACTGCCCCTTCTTCCTGTGGATATCCGCACGGGTGAGCGGCGTGAAAATATCGCTTCTCCAACTCGTGCTCATGCGCATACGCCAGGTACCGGCGAGCGTGATAGTGCGGGCCCTCATCGAGGCGCACAAGGCCGGCCTCCACGACGTGACACGCGACGACCTCGAGGCCCACTACCTCGCCGGCGGCAATGTGGAGCGCGTGGTGCACGCCCTGGTGTCGGCTTCGAAGGCCAACATCGACCTCGGCTTCAAGATGGCCACCGCCATCGACCTCGCGGGCCGCGACGTGTTCCAGGCCGTTCAGATGAGCGTCAATCCCAAGGTGATCGACACACCACCTGTCACCGCCGTTGCCAAGGACGGAATCCAGCTCATAGCCAAGGCGCGTGTGACCGTCCGCGCCAACATACGCCAGCTCGTGGGCGGCGCAGGCGAGGATACCGTGCTCGCGCGTGTGGGCGAGGGTATAGTATCGTCGATCGGTTCGTCGGAAAGCCACAAGCAGGTGCTCGAAAATCCCGACAGCATATCGAAGCTCGTACTTCGCAAGGGTCTTGACAGCGGCACCGCCTTCGAGATACTCTCAATCGACATCGCCGACATCGACATAGGCCGCAACATCGGCGCCGCACTGCAAATCGACCAGGCGCAGGCCGACAAGAACATCGCCCAGGCCAAGGCCGAAGAGCGTCGCGCCATGGCCATCGCCCGCGAGCAGGAGATGAAGGCCCTTGCCCAGGAGGCCCGCGCCAAGGTAATCGAGGCCGAGTGCGAGCTGCCCAAGGCCATGGCCCAGGCGTTCCTCAGCGGCAACCTCGGCATCATGGACTACTACCGCATGAAGAACATGGAGGCCGACACCTCCATGCGCCAGACTCTTGGTCAAAGCTCCACATCGACACCGGAGATACATCAATGATCTCACTGCTGATTTCTCTCCTGGTACTGGTGGCGGGGTACGTGGTGTACGGCGCCCTTGCCGCCAGGATTTTCGGCATCGACCCTCAGCGCCCCATGCCGGCGCAGACGCGCGCCGACGGCATCGACTATATAGAGATGCCGGTGTGGAAGGTGTTCCTCATCCAATTTCTGAACATCGCCGGCCTGGGCCCGATTTTCGGCGCCATCATGGGCGTGATGTTCGGCCCGGCGGCGTTCATATGGATTGTTGCCGGCACCATCTTCGGTGGCGCTGTGCACGATTTCATATCGGCCATGATGTCGGTGCGCTCCGGCGGCGACTCTCTGCCCGAGCTCGTCGGGCGTGAGCTCGGTCCTGTTGTCAAGCAGGTTATGCGCGTGTTCTCGGTTGTGCTGCTCATTCTTGTAGGCGCGGTGTTCGTAATCAACCCCGCCGACCTTGTGGCAGGCATGACGCCCGAGTGGGCGAGCACCACTTTCTGGATAGGCGTTATCTTCATATACTATATTTGCGCCACACTTCTGCCCATCGACAAGCTGATAGGGCGCTTCTACCCCGTGTTCGGCTTCGCGCTACTCTTCATGGCGTTGGGCCTCTTAGGGGCACTCCTCTTCGGCGGCCACACCATACCCGACGGCTTTGCCGAGGGCCTTGCGTCGCGGCATCCGCAGCCCGACACGCACCCCATCTTCCCGATGATGTGCGTGAGCATAGCCTGCGGCGCCATCTCGGGCTTCCATGCCACGCAGTCGCCCATGATGGCGCGCTGTCTGCAAAACGAACGTCTGGCGCGTCCGGTGTTCTACGGGGCGATGGTTGCCGAGGGTATCGTGGCCCTGATATGGGCCGCGGCCGCAATAACCTTCACCGGCGGCTACGCCGAGCTCAACGAATACATGGCCAACGGCGGCACGTCGGCCTCGCTCGTGCGCGATGTGTCGGTGGGCTGGCTGGGCACCTTCGGCGGCATCCTCGCCATTCTCGGCGTGGTAGCGGCACCCATCACCACGGGCGACACCGCCCTGCGCTCGGCGCGCCTGATAGTGGCCGACTTCTTGGGTGTGTCGCAGAGCGGGCTTGTGAAGCGCCTGCTTGTGTCGCTCCCGATTTTTGCAGTGACCTTCATACTGATGCAGCTCGACTATGCGGTGCTCTGGCGCTACTTCGCGTGGTCGAACCAGACGCTTGCCGTGTTCACGCTCTGGGCTGCAACGGTGTATCTCTCGCGCCACGGCAAGGCATACGTGATATGCCTTGTGCCGGCTCTGTTCATGACCACTGTTGTGGTGAGCTACCTCTTCACGGCACCGTCGCCCGAGGGCTTCGGGCTGTCGCTGCCGGCAGCCATGGCCATAGCCGCAGGCGCCGACGCCGTGTGCCTGGCGCTCTTCGTGCGCTACCGCATGCTTGTGCGCAGCGGTCGCCTCATCCACGACGTGGCATATTGACCAACCCTTCGCATCTATGGATTTCAAGAGTATTGCTTCCGAAACACACCAATACAATTTCCACAGTCATACACAATTTTGCGACGGGCACGCGCCCATGGAGACCATGGCGCGTGCTGCCGTTGCCGCCGGTATGCGGCACTACGGCTTTTCGCCTCACAGCCCCATACCCATCGCGTCGCCGTGCAACATGCGGGCGGAAGATGTGCCCGTCTATCTGGACGAATACCGGCGGATAGAGTCGCTGCCCGAGCTGGCGGCGTGCCGCTTCTATGCGTCGATGGAAGTGGACTATCTCGGGCCGCATTGGGGGCCAGCCAGCGATTACTTCCGGGGGCTGCCGCTGGACTATATGATAGGTTCGGTGCACTTCATACCCACTCAAAAGGGTGAGTATGTGGATATCGACGGCAATTTCGAGACTTTCGGGAGGCGTCTTCACGAAAAGTTCGACGACGACATGGACTATATCGTGGATACTTTTTTCGCCCAGTCGACGGCCATGGTTGAGGCGGGAGGCTTCGACATCATAGGCCATTTCGACAAGATAGGCCTCAACGCCGAGCACTTCCGGCCGGGTACTACGGAGTCGACGTTCTATACCTCGCGCCTTGACGCCCTCATCGACGCGATAATAAGCAGCGGCGTGGCTGTTGAGCTCAATACCAAGGCGTACGACCGCCACGGGCGCTTCTTCCCCGAGGCGGGCCTGGTGTCTCGGCTTGTCGACGCCGGGGTGACCATACTCGTCAATTCGGACGCGCACTATCCCGAGCTCGTCACAGCGGGGCGCGAGGAAGGTTTCGCCGTACTCCATAAAGCTGAAAGTCATGGCTGATACGCTCGAACTGCTTGCCCCGGCGCGGAATGCCGAAGTGGGGCGGACCGCGATACTTGCCGGCGCCGATGCAGTGTATATAGGCGCTCCGGCTTTCGGTGCGCGTGCGGCCGCGGGCAACAGCGTGGCCGACATAGCGTCGCTCGCCGAGTTTGCCCACCGCTATCGTGCACGCGTGTATGTGACGATGAACACCATAGTCTACGCCGATGAACTGGGGGAGGTAGAGCGTCTTGTGTGGCAGCTTTATGCTGCCGGTGTGGACGCCCTCATAGTGCAGGACATGGCCTATCTCGAACTGCCTCTTCCGCCCCTCGCCCTCCATGCCAGCACCCAGTGCGACATACGGACGCCGGCGAAAGCGCGGCGTCTGGCCGAGGCCGGTTTCAGCCAGCTGGTGCTTCCGCGCGAGTTTACCCTCGACGAAATCAAGGCAGCGTCGGAGGCGGCCGGTGTGCCGGTAGAAGTGTTTGTCCACGGGGCTCTTTGCGTGAGCTACAGCGGCGACTGCCAGGCCGGCTTTGCCGCCATGGGGCGCAGCGCCAACCGCGGCGAATGTCCGCAGATGTGCCGGTTGCCCTACGACCTTGTCGACGAGGAGGGCAGGGCAGTGGCACCTCGGCGCCATTATCTTTCGCTGCGCGACATGCGGCGCATCGACAGTCTGGGCGAGCTCGCGGCGGCCGGTGCACGTTCGTTCAAGATAGAAGGTCGCCTCAAAGACGCGCGCTATGTGGCCAATGTCACTGCGGCCTACTCGCAGGCTCTCGATGCCGTCGTGGCCGCCTCGTGCGGTGCATACCGGCGCGCTTCGGCCGGGAAGAGCACGGTGGCGTTCACCCCCGACCTGCAGCGGACTTTCAACCGCTCGTATACCGACTATTTCCTTCGTCGGCCGTCGGCCATGGCGTCGCTCGACACGCCGAAGTGGGCCGGGATGGAAGTGGGCAAAGTGACGGCGGCCTACGACACGCGTCGCCGCAATTTCCGCGCCAAGCTCTCACAGCCGCTTTCCAACGGCGACGGGCTGGGCTATTTCGACGCCAACCGACAATTCTGCGGTTTCCGCCTCAACCGCGCGGATGGCGACACCCTCTATCCGGCCACGCCGCTCGAGGGACTGCGCCCCGGGACGGTGCTCTACCGCAACGCCGACAAGGCGTTTTTCGACGTCCTCGACGGTGCCGACGCCTGCCGCCGCACCATTGCCGTGGATGTGACGCTGCGGCCCGTCGACGGCGAGCGGATAGCACTTGAAGCCCTTGACGAACGAGGCTGCCGAGCCGAGGTGGTGGAGGAATCGCCGGAGCAAGCGGCCTCGACGCCCCAGCAGGAGCAGCGGCGGCGCAACATGGCCAAGACGGGAGGCACCATCTACACGCTGCGCGGCCTCGACGACCGTCTGGGCGACCGTTTCGTGGCGGCATCGGTGCTTACACGCGCGCGACGCGAGCTTCTCGAAGCTCTCGATACCTGTGCGGCCTCCACTTATGCCTTCGACCGCCGCAAGGCGTCGCGGCTTGCGTCCGATGCATTCGCCGAGATATCGCCTCTGACATATCACGACAATGTGGCCAATCCGCTTGCAGAAAAATTCTATGCCGACCATGGCGCACAGGTGCGGGAAAAGGCCCTCGAGGTGCAGCCGCGCGAGGGCGAGCTGACCGTGATGACAACTCGCTACTGCCTGCGCCGCGAATTGGGCTGCTGCCTGCGCACTCCCGACGGGGGGAAGATGCCGCGACGTCTTTTCCTCCGCAATGAGTCGGGGCTTTACCGGCTTGATTTCGACTGCGCAGACTGCCGTATGCACGTGGTGCGCCAGGCGAAGTAGGGGAGTCAGTATATGCCTATGAGTCTTAGAATGAAGGGAGTGAGGAGGGCGGTGAGAAGGCCGTTGAGTGTGAGTCCGAGGGAGGAGAACGCGCCGTAGCGTTCGCTGCGCTCCATGGCAGCCGAGGTGCCTACGGCATGTGCGGCCGTACCCATGGATAGTCCTTGCGCGATGGGGCTTTTAATGCGGCTCATGCGGATAATTCTGAAACCAGCCATGCCGCCGAAGATTCCAGTACACACCACTACGGCGGCGGTTAGGGAGGGTATTCCTCCCACCGATGCCGAAACTTCCATGGCAATGGGTGTGGTTACGGCCTTGGGCGCGAGCGACATAATTACTTCGTGGGAAGCACCGAGGAGTGCTGCGATGGCTACTACCGATACAATTCCGGCGACACACCCGCACAGCTCCGACAGGAGCAACGGAAGAATTTGCTTGCGTATGGCGGGGAGCTGGCGGTAGAGAGGCAGGCCCAAGGCCACAACGGCGGGTTTGAGCCAGAAGTCGATATAAGCTCCTCCTTCCTGATAGGTTGCATAATCGATGTCGAGCATCATCAGAAAGCATATTATCGCTGCGATTGACAGCAGAATGGGGTTGAGGAGCACGAGGCCTGTGCGCCGTTGGAGTTGCTGAGCTCCGATGTAGAACACGAAGGTAACGGCTATGAGGAAAAATTTGTCGGTAAGGAATTCCATATGTTCAGCTTTCTGCCTGCGATGGCGGGGCAGGCTGTCGGTGGGAAATGCGTCGGCGAACGAAGCTGTGCACTTGTCCGCTAACGGCAATTATTATTACTGTGCTGCCGACGGATGCGGCTACAATCGGTATGAGCTGGTCGGAGATTAGGCCGAAGCAGTTCATCAGGCCCACGCCTGCGGGGACGAAAAAGAAGCCGAGGTTGTGGACGAGGAACTTGCAGAGATGCTCTATCTGGCGAGGCTTCACGATGCCGAAATGCAGAGAGGCCGTGAGGAGCAGCATACCGATTATGCTCGATGGGATGTTGATGCCGGTAGCCCATACGATGAATTCGCCGGCGGCAAGAAATGTCAATAGGATTCCGAATTGTGTTATCATATCATAAATAGCGGCGGCGGGCGGTGTGCCGGGAGTCGCTTGTATAATTCGAGGCGCAAAGTTAGCACTTTTTATTAAATCGCCCAACAAATGCTGATTTTTCGTGTCGAAAATTCCGAGAGATTGTATGGCCGGTGCTGTCAGAGGTCTAATTCGACCTCGGCGGCAGGCGTGTGGAGCGCCCGGCAGCGGTTATATTGAGCGGTGCGGCTTCCATGGTGGAGAAGAAGCTCGTTTGCTTGGCTTCCGACAGCTAATTGATTCCTTATTGCCGCTGCATCCCGATGCCGGGATGCGGCGGTATTCTTGTGATTATTGCGTATCTTTTGCGAAAAAAATCGTTATGGCATCGATTCGAACAAAACTGTGTCTGAACGCCCCTGGGGCAAGTACGGGCACGATATGCTATGTGGTTGGATACAAGCATAAAGAGAGAAAAATCACCACAGCCTATACTTTGCCGGTGAGGATGTGGAGTGCGGAAAAATCGACGTTCTCCATGCCCCACGATGCCGAAAGCCGGAAGCAGCTGACAAGAATACGAGGAGCCGTGGAGGCCGATCTGCGCCGCCTCCGCCGGATAGTGGCTTGCTTCGAGAGCTCGGAGACCGATTATTCGGCCGACGATGTGGTGTGCGAGTACCACCGGTATATGTCGCGCTACAGCGTGTTCGGCTATTTCGGCTCGGTGATAAAGCATCTTGGCGGACTGGGCAAAGAGCGTACGGCGGAGACATATCATGCGGCTCTCAACAGTTTCATGCGTTTCAGGGTCGGAGTCGACATGATGCTCGACACGTTTGGCTCCGACGACGCCGAAGCCTATGAAGCGTGGCTTCGCGGTCGGCGCCTGGTGCCCAACACGATATCGTTCTATACCCGTATCTTCCGCGCGGTGTACAATCGTGCGGCAGAGGAGGGCGGTTTCGAGAACCGGCACCCTTTCCGGCACGTATACACCGGTATTGACAAGACCGTAAAACGTGCTCTCCCTGTGGCAGTGGTGGGTCGCATAAAGCGTCTTGACCTCAGTCGCAAGCCATGCCTCGACTTCGCGCGCGACATATTCATGCTGAGCTTCTACCTGCGCGGAATGAGCTTCATCGATATGGCTTATCTACGCAAAAGCGACCTCAGCGGCGGACGCATCACCTATCGTCGCCGCAAGACGGGGCAGCAGCTCACCATAGCCTGGACGCACGAGATGCAGGAAATTCTGGACAAATATCCGGCCAACGACAGCAACTACCTGATGCCCATAATCCGCCGCGACGACATAAACCCGCGCTACGCCTACCGCAACGCCTCGTATACCATCAACCGCAACCTCAAAACGGTGGCTCGACTTCTTCGGCTCGACATAAGCCTGACGCTTTATGTGGCGCGTCACAGCTGGGCGTCGGCAGCCAAGGCGAAAGGCATACCGGTGAGGGTAATATCGGAAGGGATGGGGCACGATTCGGAAACGACGACACAAATCTACCTTTCGCAACTCGACACTTCGGTGGTGGACCGAGCCAACGCCACCATCATCAATGGCCTATAAACACGCGGAGCACGGCCCGGGTGCTCGGGCCGCATAAAAAATAAAGTATCTCTTGGGAAGAGATACTTTTGCGCTGCAAAATTACGAAAAATTCCTGATTCGCGCCAACAGGTGCGGCAATTTTTCTCGCCGAAGAACGGCTAGCAGAGAATAAGTTTCAGATTGCGACACAGTAAGTTGTTGAATATTATAAACATACTAAAATCGCAATCTCTTCCCAAGAGATACTTTCAGGCCGAAACTACCAATTCCGGCATGATAACCAATCAGAATTCACTTTCGGCGACGGCAGTGCCCCAGGGCGTTGACGGCGCCGTAGGCGTGCCCGACAGGCAATGGTATGTGGCCATTGTCAATCACAATTCCGAGGTAAAGTCGGCTGAAAAGCTTGTGGGCCTAGGTTACGACAGTTTTGCCGCGTCGCAGCGTGAGCGCCGCATGTGGCGCAACGGGCGCCGTGCCATGGTCGACCGCGTGGTGATACCGTCGATGGTATTCATCCGCTGCACCGAAGCCGAGCGTTGCCACATAGTGACGCTGCCTTTCATCTTCCGCTTTCTCACCAACAAGGCTGCTGCCGCCAGCGCTTTCGGCAAACCCGTTGCCGTGATTCCCGACCGCCAGATAGCAAACCTTCGCTTCATGCTCGGCAATTCGGACGAACCCGTCGAATTTGTCGACCATACGTATTGCGTCGGCGATAAAGTGCGTGTGGCACGCGGGCGGCTCATGGGTCTTGAAGGAATGGTGCAGACTGTCGGGCCGGGTGCGACGCGCCTCATAGTGCTGCTCGACTTCCTGGGTGGCGCCAGCGTACAGATAAACACAGTTGACGTCGAACCGTTGTCGTAGCCCCATAGGGCCGTCGGCCCATGTTCATCACGATAGCTACAAGTTCATATGGTTTCTGCGCTTCTCAATAAAGGCGCACAGTTGTTGGCACAATATGAAGCCGGCAGCCACCCGGATGCGATAGGTTGGCTTCGCCAAGCGGAAGATTGGCTCACCGATACGGTAATCGGCGATTGTGGTGCAACCGTCTTCGGCCGCGATCTTCTACGCCTGCTTGGCATCTACGACCTGATTCACCGCCAGACCTGCGGCGCAGCTCCCGACGACTTTCTCGACCGTATAGTCTTGCGACTCTTCGACGACCATCTCCAATCGGTATCGGGCATAACCCTTACCGACACCGAGCTCTACGATCTCGTCGCGGACCGTCTGCGCCGCCGTCGAAAAGCATTCTTCGGTCGCCCCCTCGACTGGCTCACCGCCACACTCAGCGCCTGGTATCAAGCCGAACTCCATCCGGCGCAGGCGCACGTGAGCGAAGCGGCCGAAACCACCGCAGCAATCAAAGCGGGCCGCGCACGCCGTCTCATGGCCGCCAACCTCCGCGTCCTTACCCCCGACCCCTCCTCCTTCCGCCACCTCCTCTCTCAGCGCTATTCGTTGTAATCGCAAAACTCTTTCCTGTCTGATAACTTCTTAAACAGATGGAACGAAAATATAATATAGCCGTGGCCGGCACCGGTTATGTCGGCCTCAGTATAGCAACGTTGCTTGCCCAGCACAATCATGTGACGGCCGTCGATGTAATTCCCGAAAAAGTAGAGTCGATAAACCGTCGTAAATCGCCCATACAGGACGATTACATCGAGAAATATCTCGCCGAAAAGAACCTCGACCTTACGGCAACTCTCGACGGCGCGTCGGCTTACAGAGACGCCGATTTTGTTGTGATTGCCGCTCCGACCAACTACGACCCGGTAAAGAATTTCTTCGACACGCATTGCATAGAAGATGTAAT
>CABRZA010000049.1 GCA_902475285.1 uncultured Porphyromonadaceae bacterium | reverse complement strand
AACCGAGTCAACCATTTTCAGGAACGGACAAACTGCGGGATTTGGGTGAGATTTTTTGCGCGGTGGGGCGGAATGTCGGGAAAAATTAGTAATTTTGCCGTTTGAAACCACAATAGCGCTATGGGATTTTTTGATTTTTTCAACCGCGATAAGAAGAAGGACCTCGACCGGGGCCTTCAAAAGACCAAAAACGAGGGCGTTTTCGGCAAGCTGCGCCGCGCCTTCACGGGGCGTCGTACGGTAGACGACGATTTCCTCGACGAATTGGAGGATATCTTCCTGAGCAGCGACGTGGGCGCCGAGACCACGCTAAAAATCATCGAGCGCATACAGGCCCGCGCGGCGCGCGACAAATATGTCGACACCGACGAGCTCAACGACATGCTGTGTGAGGAGATAAGCATGCTGCTTGCCGAGAACGACAACGGCGAGGAGCAGGGCTTCAACCCTCCCGCCGGCAAAAAGCCCTATGTGATAATGGTTGTGGGCGTGAACGGCGTGGGCAAGACCACAACGATAGGCAAGCTGGCCCATCTCTACAAGGAAGCGGGCAACCGCGTGATACTCGGCGCCGCCGACACTTTCCGCGCAGCCGCCATAGAGCAGCTCGACGAGTGGGGACGCCGCGCCGACGTGCCCGTGGTGAAGCAGAAGCTGGGCTCCGACGCCGCCGCCGTGGCCCACGACACTCTGACATCGGCCGTGGCGCAGGGCGCCGACGTGGTGATAATCGACACCGCCGGCCGTCTGCACAACAAGAAGGGCCTGATGGACGAGCTCTCGAAAATCAAGCGCGTGATGGAAAAGGTAGTGCCCGGCGCTCCGCACGAGGTGCTCCTGGTGCTCGACGGCTCTACGGGTCAGAACGCCTTCGAGCAAGCCCGCCAGTTCTCGGAGGCCACGCAGGTGACCCACCTTGCCGTTACCAAGCTCGACGGCACGGCACGCGGCGGTGTGGTGATAGGCATCAGCGACCAGTTCCATATCCCGGTGAAATACATAGGTATAGGCGAGGGCATCAACGACCTTCAGATATTCAACAAGAAGGCCTTCGTCGACTCGCTTTTCGGCAAGTAAGGCCATGTCAGCGAAACATCGCGCTATGCCCCGGGTGGGGCATGTGAGCATCATATGCATGGGTTGCTCCAAAAACCTCGTCGACAGCGAGCGGCTGGCACGGCGTCTGAGCGACGCGGGCTTCACCGTGAGCTTCGACGACGACGTGCCTCCGCGCAACAGCGCCGTGGTGGTGAACACCTGCGGCTTCATAGGCGACGCGAAGGAGGAATCGGTGAACATGCTCCTGCAAGTGTCGGCGCTGCGCGAGAGCGGCAAGATACGCCGTTTTTATGTAATGGGCTGTCTCTCGGAGCGTTACCGCGGTGAGCTCGCCGAGGAAATAGGCAATATCGACGGTCTCTACGGCAAGTTCGACTGGGACGGCATCGTTGGCGACCTCCTTGCCCACGCCGGCGAGGGCGACACCGAAATAACCGCCGCAGGCACCACCGAAAAGGCCTGGGAACGCCGGCTCAAAGACCTCCCCTACTCCGCCTACATAAAGATATCGGAAGGCTGCAACCGTTTCTGCGCCTTCTGCGCCATCCCCCTCATCACAGGACGCCACCACTCGCGTCCGGCCGACGAGATAATAGAGGAAATGACGAAGCTTGCGAGCGAAGGCACGCGGGAATTCAACATCATAGCGCAGGACCTGTCGAGCTACGGCCGCGACCTCGCCGACGGCGGCGAGGCTCCGCTGGCACGCCTGCTCGAACGCATGGCCGCCGTGCCGGGCGCCGAGATGATACGGCTGCACTACGCCTACCCGTCGGACTTTCCCTACGAGATACTGCCCGTAATGGCCTCGCACGCCAACATTTGCAAATATCTCGACATAGCCCTGCAACACATCGACGACACCGTGCTCGCCAACATGCGCCGGCATATCGACGGCGCCGGCACGCGTGAATTATTGGCGCGCATACGCCGCGAGGTGCCGGGCATACACATACGCACGACGCTCATGACCGGCTTCCCCGGCGAGACCGACGAAGCCTTCGAGCGCTTGGTGGAGTTTGTGAAGGAGCAGCGCTTCGAGCGCATGGGAGCCTTCGCCTACTGCGAGGAGGAAGGCACCTACGGCGCCGAGCACTTCGACGACAGCATAGCCGAAGAGGTGAAGAACGCGCGTCTGGACCGCCTCATGGAGCTTCAGGAGAGCATCACCGAGGAGGTTGCCGCCGAAAAGGTGGGCAAGACGCTGCGGGTGATAATCGACGAAATTCTCTACGACGGGACTGCCCAGGGCCGCACCGAGTACGACTCGCCCGAGGTAGACTGCAATGTGTACATCGAGAACCGCCCCGACCTTGAGGTAGGACAAATCTACAATGTGAAGATAACGAGCAATGACCTCATCGACCTGTTTGGAGAAGTCGTTGACTGACACAATAGCTGACACAATGGCAGGCCGCTGTGCCTGTCTTTTTCCCGGGCACACCGAGGCCCTGGAAGGAAGAGTCGTGCCCTGCGGCGACGACATGGCGAAAGTTACCCTCGCCTCGGTGGACGCACCATGGCGCGTCCCTACAAATCCGATTGGGGCGGCAGCACTTTCCAAAATCACCCTCCGCACATGGGGCGGGGAAAAAATGACGCCGGCCGTAGAGCGCGAGTCGACGCCGCGCGATGCCTATATGCGCATTGTGGGCGAAGTGGCCGAGCGGGCCGGTGCACGCGGCGGCAAGACGGTGATATCGCGCTGTATCACAGGCACTTTCATACCGGGTACAAGGGAGAATTTCACGCAAGCACTTTTCGGACTCTTCCCAGGATGCTTCCGTTTCAGTTTCAGCCACCCGCAGTGCGGATGCTGGGCCGGGGCCTCGCCCGAGCTGCTGCTGCATCTCGACGCACAGACGCTCGCCATCGACACCCAGGCCCTTGCGGGCACACGTCGGCGCGGCACAGCCTCGCCGTGGGACGCCAAGAACATGGAGGAGCACCGCCTTGTGGTCGACGACATGCTCGCGCGCCTCGGAACATGCCCGGATGTTGCCGACGTGCATGCCGGCGAGCCCTACAGCCAGGGCTACGGCGACATCGAACACCTGTGCACGCCCATACGGGGGCGCGTGACCGATGCCGGCGCCTTCGAAGCCACGGCCATGGCACTGCATCCCACCCCCGCCGTGGGAGGGTGGCCGCGCGCCGAGGCCCTTGCCGACATACGGCGCTACGAGCCGCACAACCGCGGCTTCTACGGCGGCACTGTCGTCGGCCCCGACACCGCATATGTTATTCTCCGCTGCGTGCACTACGACGCCGACCGCTGGTGCGTGTATGTGGGCAGCGGCATAACCGGCGACTCGCGTGCCGACGACGAATGGCTTGAAACCGAAGCCAAGGCCGAGGCGCTACTCCGTCTTCTCACCACCCGACGATAATACCGACATCACTCTCACCCTCAACTCCATACCTTCCCGATGAAGCAAGCATCCAACCATCTCATCACCGTAATCAGCATAGCCATGGGCCTACTGCTGGTGCTCTCGGCGGTGCCGTGGAGCCGCCTCACGGGCAACGTGCTGAAAGACTTCAACCTCTTCGGCGACCTCCACCCCGTCGACATGACGCAGCTTGCCGCCAGCACGGAGCAGGCCATCGTCGACCCCGAGCTTCACGCACTGATGAACGGCGAGCCTACGCCGACGGCAGCAGCTGAAATCGCCGACAGCACGGGCTCCGCAACTGCCCCCGACAGCGTGACCGCCCTGCCCGACAGCGTTCCGGCACACGTGGCCGTCGAGCCCTTCACACCCGACATGGCCGACGGCAGCCCCGTGATAGAAAATTACGGTGAGGGCCTCCCGCTGGCGCGCTTCCGCGACGCTCTGGCGCAGGCCGGCAGCCGCACGGTGCGCGTGGCCGTGATAGGCGACTCATATATCGAAGGCGACATCATGTGCCAGAACCTCCGCGACCACCTTCAACAGCGCTACGGGGGCAAAGGCGTGGGCTTCATGGCCGCGCACAGCGACTTCCCGGGTTTCCGCGGCAGCGTGAGCCAGAGCGACAAGGGCTGGACTATGACCGACATACGCCAAATGGGACGCCGCGACAGCCTGCGCACCCTCTCGGGCGACTACGGCAAGGCCTCCGCCGGCGCCTCGGTGACCTACAAGGGTACGGGGAAATTTGCCGGCACGGCGTCGTGGGAACGGTCGACGGTGCTCTACATCGCCCCCGACAGCGGCACCCTCACCCTCAATGCGGCCGACGGCACGGCACGCAGCTTTCCCGTGGTCCCCTCGGGCGCGGTGCAGGCAGCCGTCGTGCAGGGCAGCACGTCGAAGCTCACCGTACAGACCGACGTGCCGGGGCTTGTGATGCTCGGCACATATCTCGACGGCGGCCACGGCGTGCAGGTCGACTGCATGTCGGTGCGCGGCAACTCGGGTCTGAACACACGGAGGCTCAACGCCGCTCTCTGCCGGCAGATGGCGCAGTGGGCCGACTACGACCTTATAATAGTGGAGTTCGGCATGAACGTTCTCAGTGCCGAGCAGACCGACTATACCCCCTACATGCTTGCCATGACCGACGGCATACGCCACCTGCAACGTTGCTACCCCAAGGCCGACATCCTTGTGATGGGCGTGGGCGACAGGGGCGTGAAGGCCGGCGCCGCGATACAGTCGCTGCCGACGACCGACGCCATGGTGCGCGCCCAACGCGAGACGGCGCGGCGCACGGGCACGCATTTCTGGGACACGCGCCATGCCATGGGCGGCGCGGGCAGCATAGCGCAGTGGCGAACCGACAAACTCGTCAACGCCGACTACATCCACCTCAACCACAAGGGAGGCGCCCGCATAGCCGCCCTGCTAAACACCTCTCTGACCCATGCGCTGGAGCAGTAGCATCGTCCTGGCGGCGCTCTGCCTCATGGGCCCGCTCTCGGCCTCCGCACAGGACGACGACCAGAGCGACATGCGCCTCAATCCGGAGATAGAGGTGACGGCGCCGAGCGCGGCCGACACCGACTACTCGCGCTACCCCTTCCTGAAGCTGCGGCACAACACCGTACACCTCAACGGCGACGACTGGACAGAGCTCGGCGCCAAATACCGCGCGGCCCTTGCCGGGCACGGCAGCTTCACCACGGTATACCTGGGCGACTCGCATATACAGGCCGACTTCGGCGGCAACGTGCTGCGGCACCGCCTGGCCGGCAACCGTTCGCGCGGGCGCGGCGTGATGATACCCTTCAAGGCCGCCGGCACCAACGAGCCCAACGACTACTCTGTGGCACTGTCGCAACCCTATGTATCGTCGAAGCTCATGCGCACGCCGTGGAGCACCGAGATGCCTTTCACGGGCATAGGCCTGCAAGCGCAGCACCGGCGTCACAGCCTGTCATTCACCACTCCCGAGGCCGGGCGGCACATAAGGCTCTATACGCGCGGCACGTCGCCCGAAGTGCTCGCGGTGGAAGCCGACGGCACGCGCGTGCCCTTTACCGCCCTGCGCGACGCCGACGGTGTGACCTGCGTGACCGTCGACGAGGCCGCCTCAGAATTCCGTCTGAGCCTCGGCAGCGACAACAGCACCGTGTACGGCGGTGTGGAGGTGTCGGGCGACAGCATCGGCATCGTGACCCACTCGATAGGCAACAACGGCGCAACATACAATGCATACAGCATGGCGGAGCGCTTCGGTTCGGAGCTGGCGGCGCTGCATCCCGACTTGGTGATAATTGCCCTGGGCACCAACGAGGCCTTCGGCCGCACGACGACCGAAGAACTCTCCACGTCCATCGACAATCTTTTGGAAAGCATACGGAGCTACAGCCCCGAGGCGAAGGTGCTTCTGATAGGGCCGACAGAATGTTACCGCCGTCGCTACATCCGTCGGCGCGGACGGCGGCGGCGCAGCACGCTTGTGGTGAACGGGCGCTGCGCCACCATGGCGCGTGCCATAAGGCTTCACGCCGAGGAGCTGGGTATACCATACTACAACCATTACGCGCTGGCGGGCAGCGCGCAGGCCATGCGCAAGGCCAAGGTGCTCGGCGCCGACGGCGTGCACTTCACCGCTGCCGGCTACCGCCTGTGGGGCGACCTGCTCGGCGACGCCCTGCTCGATAAACTCATAGACCGACAATGAACGTAAGCCTTTGGATAGCAAACCGTTTGCGGCTTCGCGGACGCGGCGGCAGCGGCGCCGGACCCGTGATAGCCGTGGCCGGTGTGGCGCTGGCGGTGATGATACTCGAATTCACGCTGGCGGTGTCGGCCGGATTCAAGGACGGCATACGCGAGCGCCTCAGCGGCTTCGACGCCCAGCTCACGGTGCTCAGCGTCGACAATAATCCGGTGGAATTCACCCCGGCTCTCGAACGCGTGATATCGGAAACCTTTCCCGGCGCCGACGTGCGCGAGAGCATACGTCGGCCCGCACTGTTGAAAACCGCCGACGCCTTCGAGGGCATCGTGTTCATAGCCCAGAGTGCCGATGGGGGCGACTTCGGCTTCGAGCGCGGCAACATCGTAGAGGGTTCGTGGCCCGACTACTCGGACTCACTGAGCGTCAACGACATAGTGGTTTCATCGCATACGGCGTCGGCCCTCGGGCTGAAACCCGGCGACAAGGTGGACGGCACCTTCTTTGTGAACGACGCCGTGAAGCTGCGGCGCTATACGGTGGCCGGCATATACCGCTCGAATTTCGGAGAATACGACCGCACGGTGGCCTACGCTTCGCTGCCGACGATACGCGGCGTGGAGGGCCTGACCGACAGGGAATCGGCACGCATCGACATACGCGGCCTCGACATGGAGTGCCTCGACGACGAAGCCCGGCAGCTGCAGCAGGCCATCGTCGACGCATCGGTAGCCGGGCGCCTCGACCGCTTCTACACCGTTGACAGCATCCGCCGGTCGGGGGCGGTGTATTTCAACTGGCTCGACCTGCTCGACACCAACGTGACGGTGATTTTCATCCTCATGCTGTGCGTGGCGGGGCTTACGCTCGTATCGAGCCTGTTCATCCTCATCCTCGAGCGCGTGTCGCTCATAGGCACCCTGCGTGCCATAGGCGCCACAAAAATTATGGTGAGGCGTATATTTATCGACATGGCCATGCGCCTCGCGGGCCTCGGCATCGTGATAGGCAACTTGGCCGGCATAGGCCTCCTGCTGATACAGAAGCACACGCACCTTCTGCCGCTCGACCCGGAGATGTACTATCTGTCGTCGGTGCCCGTGGTGATACATCCCTGGGCCTTCGTGGCGCTCAATATAGGCGTGGCGGTCACGGCATGGCTCGTGCTCGTATTCCCCGCCGGAATGGCATCGAGAGTCGACCCGGCAAAAACGATGAACTATCAGTGACCTTTTTGGCACGATATTTGTTAAATTATTAAATAAAGGCATGTCCGCGAACCCCGGCGCGGTTCAAGCTGGAAAATATTCATTATATTTGCACGATTAAGCACCAAACAAAACTCACATGACAGAAGCAACCGACCTCCGCAGCCTCATAGTCGAAGGCATCCGCAACCGCAAGGGCCACGACATCACCATAGTGGACCTCAGCCACATCGACACCGCCGCCACGGAGGGATTCATCATAGCCGAAGGCACCTCCAACACCCACGCGGCCGCCATAGCCGAGAGCGTGGAGGAATACGTACGCACCCACGGCGGCCAGCGCCTCTACGGCATCGACGGCGACACGGGTTCCGACTGGGTGGTGATGGACTACGGCGACGTGTTCGTCCATATCTTCCTGCCTGAGACGCGGCGCCATTACAACCTCGAGGAGCTCTGGAGCGACGCCCGCATAGAGCATATGCCCGACCTCGACTGACGCGGCCGGCCACGGGCCATCATCTCCATTTTTTCGCACAACAAAAAAACAGAAATCACATAATGCCAACACCCTCCCCTACCGGCGGCGGCTCCAACAAGCCCCGCAAAGGTTTCTCATTCAGCCTATGGTGGATGTACGCAATAGTCTTCCTCTTCCTCGCAGGCATTTTCTACTTCGACAACAACTCAGTGAACAAACAGGTGACCTACAGCCAGTTCGAACAATACATCGAGCAGGACAAGGGCATCACCAAAATCGTGGTATACACCGACAAGAAGCTCGTAGAGGGCTTTCTGACCGACTCTCTGGCCAAAGAAGTTTTCAGAGGCTCGGGCTACGAAGCCGGCAAGGGCGTCAAGGCCAGCGTGGAAGCCAACATACCGTCGGCCGACAAACTGTCGGAGAAAATCGACCAATGGCGCGAACAGGGCCTCTTCACCGGCGATGTGGAGTATGAGCAGAGCAGCCCGCTGGGCAACGCCCTGTGGAGCCTGCTGCCCTTCGTGTTCTTCATAGGCGTGTGGATCTACATCATGCGCCGCATGAGCAACGGCGGCGCCGGAGGTGCCGGAGGTGCCGGAGGCATATTCAGCGTGGGCAAGTCGAAGGCCATGCTCTTCGACAAGGACAACGCCGACAAAGTGACCTTCCGCGACGTAGCCGGCCTTAGCGAGGCCAAGACCGAGATTGAGGAGATAGTCGAATTCCTCAAAAATCCCAAGCGCTACACCAACCTCGGCGGCAAGATACCCAAGGGTGCGCTCCTGGTAGGCCCTCCCGGCACGGGCAAGACTCTGCTGGCCAAGGCTGTGGCCGGCGAGGCCGACGTGCCGTTCTTCTCCATGTCGGGCTCCGACTTCGTGGAGATGTTTGTAGGCGTGGGCGCCTCGCGCGTGCGCGACCTCTTCCGCCAGGCCAAGGAGAAGGCGCCGTGCATAGTGTTCATCGACGAAATCGACGCCGTGGGCCGCGCCCGCGGACGCAACGCCGGCATGGGCACCAACGACGAGCGCGAGAACACTCTCAACCAGCTGCTTACGGAGATGGACGGCTTCGGCACCAACAGCGGCGTGATAATCCTCGCCGCCACCAACCGCGCCGACATCCTCGACAAGGCCCTCATGCGCGCCGGACGTTTCGACCGACAGATATACGTCGACCTGCCCGACCTGCCCGACCGCGTGGAGATATTCAAGGTGCACCTGCGCAAGATAAAGACCGCCCCCGACCTCGACATCGAGCTTTTGGCACGCCAGACTCCGGGCTTCTCGGGCGCCGACATAGCCAACGTGTGCAACGAAGCCGCGCTCATCGCCGCACGTCACAACAAGGAGAACGTGAGCACTGAGGACTTCAACGCCGCCGTCGACCGCGTGATAGGCGGTCTGGAAAAACGCAACAAGATACTTACCGACGACGAGAAGCGGTCGATCGCCATCCACGAGGCCGGCCACGCCACCGTGTCGTGGCACCTGCGCTACGGCAATCCGCTGGTGAAGGTAACCATAGTGCCTCGCGGCAAGGCCCTCGGCGCCGCATGGTATCTGCCCGAAGAACGCCAGATAGTGCCCTCGCAGGTACTGCTCGACGACATATGCTCGCTGCTCGGCGGCCGCGCCGCCGAGCAGCTCTTCACCGGCACGATATCGACCGGCGCCTCCAACGACCTCGAACGCGTCACCAAGCAGGCCTACGCCATGGTGGCCTATTACGGCATGAGCGACCGTCTGCCCAACCTCAACTACTACGACTCGACGGGGCAGAACGCCATGTTCACCAACCCGTACAGCGAGGAGCGCGCCAAGGTTATCGACGAGGAAGTGTCGCGCATCATAGCCGAGCAGTATGCCCGCGCCAAGAAAATCCTCAGCGACTACGCCGCCGGGCACCACCAGTTGGCCGAGACGCTGATAAAGGAAGAGGTAATCTTCACCTCCGACGTGGAGCGCATCTTCGGCCCTCGCCCATGGACCTCGCGCACCGACGAGCTCTTCGGCCGCAAGGACGACGGCAGCACCGTGACGCCTCCGCCCATCGACGACGTCGACGCCACCGATGTGACCGACGACAGCGACGACAGCAAAGACGCCGACGCTGCGAAGTAGGGGCGCAATATATTGCGCCCGCGCCTCCAATGCGCGCCTCCGATGGCGGCAAACGTGTGTGAAAATTACCGCCGTCGGAGCGGTCGCCATTAATCGCGGCCACACATCGCCGCCGAAACCCGAAATACCCGATTGAATCGACCCACTCACAAGCACATGAGCACATTAAGATGCGTTGTAAAGACCGAAGTCTACGCCTCCGAAACGGGGTGGAAGGTGCTCAGTGTGCTTCCCGAAGGGCGCGGCCGCGACTTGCAGACGGCCGTGGGCTATCTCGCGGGTGTGGGCGTGGGGGCATATGTGCTTCTCGAAGGCGTGTGGGACGAAGACCCACGCTACGGGCGGCGCTTCAAGGTGGAGCGATGGAGCGACACCGAGCCGCAGACGCTTGAAGGCATCGAGCGCTACCTTGCTTCGCGCACAATAAAGGGCATAGGTCCAGCCAAGGCTCGCGACATTGTGCGCACTTTCGGCGCCGATACCCTTGATATCCTCGACAACGACATCGACCGCCTCAGGCAGGTGCCCGGCTTAGGCGCCAAGAGTCTGGCGCAGATAAAGGCGTCGTGGAACAAGGCGCGCCAGGGGCGTCAGGCCATGGTGTTCCTGCAAGGCAAGGGCATCTCGGCGGCCTACGCGGCACGCATCTACAAACAATACGGCGACAAGGCGGTGAAAATCGTGAAGGACACGCCCTACCGTCTGGCCGAGGAAGTGAGCGGCATAGGATTCCGCCTGGCCGACGACATAGCCCGCAACCTGGGTTTCGACGTGCACGACGAAGGGCGCATCGAAGCCGGCATACTCTACACGCTCCGCCGCATGGCCGAAGACGGGCATGTGTTCGGGCGCCGCGACGAGTTGGTCGCCTCGGCCGCGAAGCTTTTGGAAGTCGACGCCGAGGAGGCCGCCGCCGCCGTCGACCGCCTGGCCTCAACCCGGCGTCTGCGCGTGGAGGACGAGGCCGTATACCTGCCGCTCTACTATGCCTGCGAGCGGGGCTCGGCACGGCGGCTGGCCGCCATATGCACCGCCTCCGCACCCCTGCGCCCCGGCCCGACGCCCGAGCCCGAGGGAATACACTACGACGAGGTGCAACTGCGGGCCATCGACACCGCCGCCAAGGCCAAGGTGATGGTGCTCACGGGCGGCCCCGGCACGGGAAAGACAACTACGGTGAAAGGCATCATCGGCGCCTTCCGCAGCCGCAAGATGAAGATATTGCTCGCCGCTCCCACAGGGCGTGCGGCCAAGCGCCTGTCGCAGGCCACGGGCATGGAGGCCCGCACGGTGCACCGCCTGCTGGAATTTCAGCCCGACGGCTTCTTCGGGCGCGACGCCGACAATCCACTCGAAGGCGACGTGCTGATAGTCGACGAATGCTCGATGCTCGACTTGCCACTGTTTTACAGCCTGCTCAAAGCCGTGCCCGACTCGATGCGTCTCGTCCTTGCCGGCGATGCCGACCAGCTGCCGAGCGTAGGCGCCGGCAACGTGCTGGCCGACATCATAGCTTCCGAAACCATTCCGACGGTGCGCCTCACGCGCATATTCCGCCAGGCCATGGAGAGCCGCATCATAACCAACGCCCATGCCATCAACGCCGGCATGATGCCCGACATATCGAACGGGCGCGACACCGACTTCTTCTTCATCGAGACTCCCCCCGACGCCGTCGGCGACCTCGTGGTCGACCTTGTGAGCCGCCGCCTGCCGACAAGCTACGGTGTGCCGGAGCAGGAGGTGCAGGTGCTCACGCCCATGGTGAAGGGCGAGCTGGGCGCCGCGGCCCTCAACGAGCGGCTGCGCGACGTGCTCAACCCCGAAGGGCTGCGTTTCGCCGCGCGCGACAGCAGTTTCCGCCGCGGCGACAAGGTGATGCAGGTGCGCAACAACTACGACAAGAACGTGTTCAACGGCGACATAGGCACCGTGGTGCACGTCGACAACAAGGCGCTGACACTGACGGTGCTCTTCGACGACCGCCGCGTGGAATATCAAGCCAACGAGCTCGACGACATCAGCGCGGCCTACGCCATAACCATACACAAGAGCCAGGGTTCGGAATTCGACATCGTCGTCATCCCCGTGGTGCCGGGCCACCGGGTGATGCTCCAGCGCAACCTCATCTACACGGCCATAACGCGCGCCAAGAAGGTGTGCGTGCTCGTGGGGAGTGTGGAGGCGCTGCGCTACGCCATCGACCGCCGCCCGGCCGTGAACCGCAACACACGCCTGCAGCAGAGGCTGCACGACGCAATGGCCGACTCATAAAAAGCGAGGCATATGGCATTCCACAACACGCTTGGAAAATGGGGCGAGCAACTTGCCGTCGACGAGCTCACGGGCGAGGGCTTCGCCATCGCCGAGACAAACTGGCACATGTCGCACCACGAAATCGACATCATCGCCACGCGCGGCAACCTGATGGTTGTGGCCGAGGTGAAGACGCGCAGCGACATGACCGAGGACCCGCTGGCCGCCGTCGACTCGCGCAAAATCAACGCCATGGTGCGCGCCGCCCGCGCCTACATGGACTTCAACCGCATAGAGATGGATGTGCGTTTCGACCTCTTCGCCATCTGCGGCACTCCCGGAGGCGAATACCGCATGGAGCACATCCCCGACGCCTTCTACCCTCCCCTCAAATCGTATCGATGAGATAAGGGCATCCTCTTGAAAAACGTATCGTTAAAATAATATTGAGTTATGAAAAACGAAACTCCCCACCGACTCTCTCTCTACCGCGCTCTCATGGAGAAGCACGGTGTGGCCGCCGCCATCGTGCCCCAGGCCGACCCCCATATGAGCGAATATCTGGCATCGCACTGGCAGGTGCGCCGCTGGCTCAGCGGCTTCACCGGCTCGGCCGGCGACCTCGTGGTGACCGCCGACAGCGCCGCTCTCTGGACCGACTCCCGCTACTTCCTCCAGGCCGCAGCCCAGCTCGAAGGCTCGGGCATAGAACTTATGAAGGACGGCCTTGAAGATACCCCGACCATAACCGACTATCTCTGCGGCAAGCTCCACAAGGGCGACACCGTGGGCATCGACGGCATGCTCTTTGCCAAACCCGCCGTCGACGCCCTCCGCAAGACTCTCGAAACCAAAGGCATAAAACTCGTGACCGACTTCGACGTAATCGACGAGATATGGACCGACCGCCCCGCCATGCCCTCCGACAAAATCTACCTCCACTCCGAGGAGTATGCCGGCGAGAGCACCGCGAGCAAGATCGAACGCATCCTGGCCGACGCTGCCTCCGCCGACTGCACGGCAGTGCTCCAATCGGACCTCGGCGACATAGCCTGGACGCTGAACATCCGCTCGAACGACGTGCGCTACACCCCCGTGGCCTCGGCCTTCACATACCTCACACCCGATAGCCGAACACTCTTCACCGACGAGGCCAAGCTCACCGACGAGGTGCGCGCCTACCTGGCAGCCAACAAGATAGAAGTGAAGGGTTACAACGACATCAAGGCCTTCCTCGACGCACTCCCCCAGGACCTGCGCGTGCTCGTGAACAGCGCCGCCACGGCAGCCGAGATTTCGAATATTCTGGGCACACGCGCCGTCGACGGCGGCGTGACCGCCGCAGCCCGCTTCAAATCGGTAAAGAACGACACTCAGATTGCCTGCGTGCGCCGCGTGATGGAGCGCGACGGCGTCGCTCTTGTGCGCGCCTTCATGGAGCTTGAAAACCGCATGGCCAAGGGCATACACACCACCGAAATGGACGTGGACGCCCTGCTGCACAAATACCGCTCGCAGGGCGAGAACTTCAAGGACCTCAGCTTCGGCACCATCGCCGGCTACGGCCCCCACGGCGCCATCGTGCACTACGAGGCCGACGAGGAGAGCAACTCCACCCTCGAGCCCCACGGACTTCTCCTCATCGACTCGGGCGCACAGTATACCGACGGCACAACCGACATAACCCGCACCATATCCCTCGGCACACCCACCGCCGACGAGCGAGAGCACTTCACTCTGGTGATGAAGGGCCACATAGCGCTGGCGCAGGCCGTGTTCCCCACGGGCACGCGCGGCGCACAGCTCGATGCCCTGGCCCGCCAGTTCCTTTGGAAGCACGGCCTCAACTACCTCCACGGCACAGGCCACGGCGTGGGCTTCTTCCTGTCCGTACACGAAGGCCCCCACAGCATCCGCCTCAACAACGTGGAGGCCCCCCTGCGCGCCGGCAGCATCACCTCGAACGAACCCGGCGTATACCTCGCCGGCGTGCACGGCATACGCTGCGAGAATCTCGTGCTCTGCCGGCCCTGCATGACAACCGACTTCGGCACCTTCCTCCACTTCGAGACACTCACCCTCTTCCCCTTCGACCTCACCCTCTTCGACACCGCGCTCATGACCGACGACGAAATCGCATGGCTCAACGCCTACCACGACGAAGTGCGCCGCCGTCTCTCGCCCTACCTCAACGCCGAGGAGCGCGCATGGCTCGAAGCCAAAACCGAGAAACTGACAAGATAATATGGCTCTAATCATCCCCCTGCGCGGCTTCACACCCAAAATGGGCCGCGACTGCTTCCTTGCCGAAAACGCCACCGTGATAGGCGACGTGACGATGGGCGACGAGTGCAGCATATGGTTCAACACCGTGCTGCGCGGCGACGTAAACACCATCACCATAGGCAACCGCGTGAACATCCAGGACGGCAGCGTGCTGCACACGCTCTACCAGAAGTCGACCATCGAGATAGGCGACGACGTGTCGATAGGACACAACGTGACCATCCACGGCGCAAAAATCCACAACTTCGCCCTCATAGGCATGGGCGCCGTGGTGATGGACGATGCCGAGGTGGGAGAAGGCGCCATCGTAGCCGCCGGCTCCGTAGTGCTCTCGCGCACCAAGATAGGCCCCAACGAGCTGTGGGGCGGCGCACCGGCCAAGTTCATCAAGCCCGTCGACCCCGCCCAGTCGCGCGAGATGAACATCAAAATCGCCCACAACTACCTTATGTACACCAAGTGGTATACCGACCCCGAGTAACCCTCCGCAAGACATCAAAATCCGCCCTCAGCTCACCCGAGGGCGGATTTTTTGTGTGGTTTCGGAATAAATGCTTACCTTTGCCGCATATGCCATGAAAACTGATAAATTGGACGATTATGGGACTATTCAGGCTTCGTAAATGCCGGCTGGGAGCATGCGCCACGTGCCGCCACTGCGCCCGGCGGTTCAACCTGTGGTATTACTGCGCGCTGGGCTACGGCTTCTTCGGCCATCTCTCCGACCACGACGGGTGCGACCATTTCGACTATTACCTCCACAACCCCGCCAACTCTCCTGCGGACGCAGCCACGCCCGATGCCGCCGACGAAAACGCCGACCGCGCCACGCTCGATGACGACAACATCGAGGAGACCGAGTTCGTGGTGGACTTCATCGAAGAGGGAAGCGATGATGCCGAAGATTTCGACGACGACGGCTACATGGATGATGACGCCTTCGGCGACGAAGCCTACGACGACGATTATCGCGACGACTTCTTCGACCAGGAGCGCTACGACGAAGATTACTACTACTACGGCAACGATGGCGGAGAATATGACTGATAGCCTTCGACCTACATCCAAGAAGTACCGTTCACCTTGGGGTGGACATTAAGGCGATGCGGCTGCATTGCGCAGCCTGCAAAATGCAAAAAGGCGCGGGCGAGGGATCGCGCCTTTGGTATGAGGGGGGATTGGATTACTTCACTTCTTCAAATCTAACCACGCATGATTATCAGTATTATAGCAACACATGGTACAAATATGAGATTTCAAGTTCATGGGAATGACATCGGTTGCTTTGTCGTTTTCTATCTCGGAAGAATAGTTGAAGCCCAGGAGGGGAGCTCATCGACATATCGTTTGGCAAGTTCGCCGTCGCTCAGACGGAACAAAAGCC
>CABRZA010000048.1 GCA_902475285.1 uncultured Porphyromonadaceae bacterium | reverse complement strand
TATTAGAATCAATATGTTCCAACAATGCATCGGGATCGCGGAGCGCTTTGTTGCGGCGATTTTCGAGGTCAATCTTTATGATGTGTTTCTCATCGACTCCGTGTTGGCATAGCCAATCGGCAAAAAGGTTGAACAGCAGGTATGATTTGCCGCTGCGCCGTATGCCGGTGATAATTTTTATCATGCCGTTGTGCCGGCTTTCGATTAGGCGCTTAAGATAAAGATCGCGTTCAATTCTCATATTGTATTACGAATATTTGTGGTGTGCCACATTTTTTCGGAATACAAAATTATGGAACATCATCGACTTATGCAAGAAACTAAGGGTGATTTTTATTTTGGCCAGTGGGAATTTTCGCAGGGAGTAGGCTTGGACAAAATTGGACGGTGCGGAATAGCTCACACAGAGGGCACAGAGGGCACAGAGGGGCTCGCGCTTGCGTGCGAGGTTAACCATTAGGGCGCCCTTTTCGGGGCTTGTTTTGCAAAAAACCGGCCTACGTTCACACGCGGACCGGCCGAAGAACATTTGCTATCAAATTCTTAGCCTAAGCTAAATCGTTAGACGGTTTTGGGTCTTATATCAAAAACTTACTTTTTTTTAGAATGGGGCGGCGGGGCGGAGGCGAGTGGGTTAACACCCACTCGGATAAAAATGTCGCCGCTGACGCGGCTTGCCCGCTTTGTTGTTAATATACACGGGCTTACGCCCGTGCCTGCAAAATTGTCGCCGCTATGCGGCTTTTGGCGCGTCCGTTGGCCGCTTCCGTTTGTCTTGCGCCCCTACTTTGTGGATGGGCAGTCGGGGCACAAGAATGTTCAGCCTGGGCCGGAGGTGTTGCAAAACTGTCGTTTTTAGAATGTTCAGCCTGGGCGGGCGCAATATATTGCGCCCCTACTTCGTGGCTGTGCCTTAAAGTTAGTGACATTGCAATATATTGCGGCCCTACTTGTAGCATTTTGTGCAACACGTGCCTACGGCTTGGGGGTGAGGCGGATGGCTGCGCCGCCACCGGGGGCGAGGGGCTGGCGGATGACGGTGCGGCTGTCGACTTCGCGTGTGCGTATGCGGTAGGCCTGTGGGTTGTCGCGCCAGTGGGCGTCGGGGGCATCTTCGTAGATGGTGGCGATGTACTTGCGGCCTTTGGGGAGGAAGTCGAGGGGTATGGTGGCGGTGCGGGCGTTATGGTCGGTGATGGCGCCGGCATACCAGTCGTCGGAGTGTTTGTCGCGGCGCGCTACGGTGATGTAGCGGTTGGGTTCGGCTTCGATGTAGCGGCTGTCGGCCCAGTCGACGGGGACGTCTTCGATGAACCGGAAGGCGTCGGGAAAGCGCTCGTAGTTCTCGGGGAGGTCGCAAGCCATCTGCAAGGGTGATGGCATGGTGAGGTAGAGCGCGAGCTGGCGGGCGAGGGTTGTGCCAGCCTGGGAATCCTTGCCTTCGCCGTAGTGGCTGAGGCGTGTCTCGAAGAGGCCGGGGGTATAGTCCATGGGGCCGCCTTTGAGGCGCGTGAAGGGTAGGATGCAGGTGTGCGAGGGCAGGTTGCCTCCCATCGACTCGAACTCGCCGCCGCGCGCCGACTCCTGTGCGAGCCAGTTGGGATATGTGCGGCATAGGCCTGTGGGACGTGGTGCCTCGTGGCTGTCGACCATGATGCGGTAGTCGGCTGCTCGCTCGATGACGCGGCGTGCGTGGTCGACCATCCACTGCGAAGTGTGGTGTTCGGAGCGGGGGATGATTGCGCCGACGTAGCCGGTCTTGACGGCGTCGTAGTTGTTGTCTTTCATAAATTGGAAGGCGCGGTCGAGCTGGAGCTCATAGTCGGCGGCGTTGCCGGCGGTCTCGTGGTGCATGATGAGCTTGACGCCGCGCTCTTTGGCGTAGTCGCGGAGGGAGTCGACGTCGAAGTCGGGGTATGCCTTGTCGAAGAGGAACTGCCGGTTCTTGCGGAATGCTGCCCAGTCTTCCCAGCCTTCGTTCCAGCCCTCGACGAGTACGCCGTCGATGCCGTGGTCGGCTGCGAAGTCGATGTAGCGCTTGACGTTGGCGGTGTTGGCGGGGTGGTGTCCGTTGGGGCGGAGCTTGGTGTAGTCGGTTACGCCGGGTTTGGCGAGTCGGTCGTCGGAGTATGCCCACGACTTGACGTGGCCGGTGAACATTTCCCACCATACGCCGACGAACTTCATTGGCTTGATCCAGGATGTATCCTCGATTTTACAGGGTTCGTTGAGGTTTAGGACGAGCTGGGAGGCGAGGATGTCGCGAGCGTCGTCGCTGACGATGAGTGTGCGCCAGGGAGTGTGGAAGGGTAGCTGGATATAAGCGGCGACTCCGAGGCGGTCGGGGACGAGGTGGGCGCGCATGGAGTATGCGGCGGTGTCGACGTCGAGGAGCATGGCGGGGTATCCGTCGAGTGCTGCCTCGTGGACGTTGACGTAGACGTGGTCGTCGGTTTTGATGAGGAGGGGCGTCTGGACGGTTGTACCGCCGGTGCGCTGTGCCTCGCTGTGGCGGCGGTATGAGCCGAGGGCTTCGGGGAGCCGGGAGAATGAGGTCTCGGACCAGAGATATTCGTCGGTGTCGTAGTCGCCGGGGATGCAGAATAGCTTGTGGTCGGCGGTGAAGTCGAACTCGGTGATTTCGTCGCGGATGGTGAGGTAGTATGGGCCTTTCTGCGGGGGGAGCTCGTAGCGGAATCCGAGGCCGTCGTCGAAGAGGCGGAAGCGGAGTGTGAGGAGGCGCTCGGGCTTGTCGGCGCGGAGGTGCAGGGCGAGCTCGCGGAAGTGGTCGCGGACGGAGGAGTATTCGCCCCATACGGGCTCCCAGGAGCGGTCGACGGTGACGGTGTCGACGGCTTGGATGCGGAATCCGTCGGCAAAGGAAGTTTCGTCGGCACGGAGGCCCATGCGGCTTGGGGCCACGATGGTTCGGCCCTTGTATTCGAGCGAATATATGGGCGTGCCGGCAGAATCGACGTCGGCCTCAAGGCGGAGGTTTCCGTCGGGGGAGAATATGCTTGCGGCAGCCATATCCAAGGCTGCGGCGAGCAGGAATAGAGATATGAGATGTCGGTTCATTTGGTTCATTTCATCAGTATGACGTAGGCGTAGGCGTCGAGCTCGAGCATGTGGGGCACTTTTGTGCTGCCTCCGCCGATGAGGTCGGCCATGGTTTCGCCGGCGAGGCTGATGGGCATGCGGGCGCTCTGCTTAGAGCCGGAAGTGTTGACGGCCACCAGGAGAGTGCGGCCGTTGGCCGAGCGGGTGAAGCACACCACCGAGGCGCCGGAATAGTCGGCGAGGGTTCCGCAGCGTGCGTCGGCGGAAGCCTTGAAGGCGTCGTCGATGGCCCGGTAGACGTCGGTGAGCTTTTGTGAGAAATCGAGGTTGCGGTAGTCGAAGAACGAGAGGCGGCCGGAGAGGCCTTCGACGTCCATCGACGAATAAATCATGGGAGTGCCGCAGAGCATCGAGGCGAGGACGTAGGCGGCGGGTACGGCTTCGGGTGCGCCGTACATAGTGGCCACGTTGTTCTCTGCGGCGGTGTCGTGGTTGAAGACGAAGCGGAGGATTGAGTCGCCGTCGCGGCCGTCGTCGGGCACTTTTGCCCAAGCGTCGGAGGCTTCGGAGACCACAGCGGATGTCTTGCCGCCGTTGAAGGCCGTGGCTATTGCCGTGGCGCAGCTCCAGTCGTAGATCATGTTGAAGCCGTCGGCGTAGAAAGCGGGGTCGGCGCTCTCGGCGAGCATGAATGCGTCGGCGTCCTTTGCGCGGACTGCGGCGATGACGTCGGCCCAGAAATCGTGTGGTACGCCTTCGGCGTAGTCGCAGCGGAAGCCGTCGATGCCAGCCTGTTCGACCCAGAAGAGCATAGCGTCCTTCATTGCCTGGCGGAGTGCGGGGGCGTTGTAGTCGAGCTGTGCCACGTCGGACCATCCGTTGGCGGCCACAATCTCACCGTTGGCGTCGTGGCGGTACCAGTCGGGGTGCTCGGCAATCCATGGGCAGTCCCAGGCGGTGTGGTTTGCAATCCAGTCGAGAATCACGCGCATGCCCTTGGCGTGGGCGTCGGCCACGAGGCTTTTGAGGTCGGCCATTGTGCCGTAGCGTGGATTGAGGGCCTTGAAATCGCGGATGCAGTAGGGGGAGCCTATTGCCTTGAGCTCACCGGGCTCGCACACGGGCATGAGCCAGAGGATGTCGCAGCCCATGGATGCAATGCGGGGAGTCTGCGCGCGTACGCCGTCGAGGCACTTTTCGGTGCCGAAGAAGCGCGGGTTGGCCTGGTAGATTACATTTGTTGCAGCGGGCGCGGCGGGCCGGGGCACGTCGGGGTTGACGGGCTCGTCGGAGGGGGAAGAAGAGCAGGCGGTGGCAGCCAACGCTGCCACGCCTGCGATAATCGATTTTACCTTAGACATGCGAGGTTATTTGATTTCGGCCTTGTCGGGGTTGGCCACAATCGTATAATTCTTGTCGAGAACGATGGTGACGGCGTCGTACTGCGTGCCGTTATTATCGTTGAAGATGAGGTTCTGCGTCTGGCCGGCGCCCTCGACGGTGAATGCCTTGTAGGTTACGCCGTCGACGGTTTCGGTCTTGTCGGCCAGCGTTCCGGGCCATGCTCCGAACGACTCGGTGTCGTCGCCCCAGGCATAGACGTAGAGGTTTGTCCAGCCGGTGAGATCCTGGATAAGGATTGTGTAGGTGCCGGCGGGAGTGGGGTCGGGGGTAGGCTCCGGATCGGGGGTAGGCTCCGGATCGGGGGTGGGCTCGGGATCGTCGCCGGGCACATAGGTGGCGGGGTCGATTTCGGTGGCGGCCGATGCGGTGAGCTCAACGTATACGTCGCGGTCGAGGTTGAATACCACCACGTCGTCGACCTGCTTGCCGTTGCCGTTGTTGAGGATTACGTGCTCTTCGAGGCCGTTGTCGCAGTTGGCGGCGCCGAGGTCGAAGTAAACGTATTCCACGCCGTTGATTTTCTGCGTGCCGGTGGGGGCCATGCCGGGCCAAGCGCCGTTGAGGTCGTTGACGGTGCCCCACATGTAGAGGTAGAGCTCGTCCCAGCCGGATTTATTTACCACGAAGACAGCGTAGCCGTCGTGCTGCACCACGTTGGAGGGGTCGAATTCGTTGACGGCGTCGGGCGTGAGCTCGAGGTAGAAGTCCTGGTTGAGGGTAACGTTGAAGTCGGGGAGCTGCGAGCCGCCGCCGTTGTTGTTGAAGATGAGGTTGAGGTTGAGGCCTTCGTTTGCGGCGCCGGTGTCGAAGTACTTGTAGCTGACGCCGTCGATTTCGACCTTGCCGGTGGGAGTGATGCCGGGCCATCCGCCGAATGCTTCGGCGTCGCCCCAGGCGTACATGGCGAGCTCTTCGTAGCCGGAGTTGTCGACCACATAGATTACATAGCCGTCGTGGACGATTTCACCCGGGTCGACGGGTTTGTTGAAGTAGTCGGCCCAGCGGTAGACGATAACGTTGATTCGCTGGCCGAGAGCGGGAGCCTCGGTGTGCTTGACGGGCTGGTTTTCGAGCGAACGCTCCTCGCCCTGCTCGACGGAATAGAATGTGTAGCCGTCGGCGAGGGTCTTGCCGTCGATGAAGTCGGCGGGGTTGAGGTATACGCCCCACTTCACGTCGGTGTCGGGGGCTTTCTGGAGTTCCCAGCGGGGGTCGCCCACGGCGTCCATGCCGCCGTTGAATTCGCCGATGATGTATATCTTGTCGGAGGCGAGGGTGCCCTGGGGCACAATGACCTCGAGCAGCTGGTAGCCGGGACGGAGCTCGAAGCGTGGCAGCTCGCTGTCGAATACGATCTCTTCTTTGGCGCAACCGGCCAGGAAGGGCAGGAGCAACACTGCAAGGAGACCAAGTATATGATTGATTTTCTTCATTGGTGCTGAATTTTAGTAGTTAGGATTCTGAACGAGGCCGGGGTTGACCATGAGGGCCACCTGTGGGAGGGGATACCATTCGTAGCGGCGGTCGCGCTTGGCGGGTATCTCGCGGTCGGTTTCAGTGGCACGGCCGAAGAACCACCACTGGCCCTGTGTGAACTTGTCGAAGCGACGGAGGTCGGTGCGGCGGCGACGTCCTTCGTCGAGGAATTCGAGGCCCCATTCGCTGAGCATCCAGTCGGCGTCGAAGGCGTTGAAGCCGGGACCGGGATTTTCGATTTGCGAAGCGTCGGCAGCGGTGTAGTATCGCTGGCGGACGTCGTTGACGAGCTGCTTGGCTGTGCCGGCGTCGCCAGCGCGGAGCTTGCACTCGGCCAGGGTGTAGTATACTTCGGCGAGGCGGAACTCAACCTGGTCGGCGTCGCGCCAGTCGACACCCACCGATGTGGGATAGACGGGGTAGCGGAGCACACGGAATCCGGAGTTGGTCTGTCCCCAGCGGGGGCTCATGACGGGCTCGAGGTTGCGGCCGAGGTTCTGGAAGGTACCCACCTGGTCGACGTAGATGAGGGGCTTGTCCTGGAGGTCGGCGTCGGCGAGGACGGGAGCTCCGGTCTCATAGTTGATCTGTGCGCCCATGGCGAAGATGCCGTTCCAGTTGCCGGCGGCGTCGCAGTGGAAGGGCTGCTTGCGTATGTCGCGGTCGTTCATGCGGTCGAATGGAGCGCCGAGCTTGTCGCCGTAGTCGAAGAGGAAGCTCTTTGCGCCCTCGCTGCCGGCGTTGGGCACGAGGGTGCCGGTGTTGTCCTTGGAGGGCACGAGGCAAGTGCAGTTCCAGCCGCCCTGGTCGCAAGCGAAGCCGAACATTTCGTCGTAGTTGTAGGGCAGGAAGGGAGTGTTGCGGTTGTTGTTGGTCATTCGTCCGGCCTCCATCGAGAATGCGAATACCACTTCGGGGCAGGATGAGTTCTCGACGCCGTAGATGGTGCGGTAGTCGGACGCGAGGTCGTAGGTGCCGTACTTGCCGTCGATTATCTCCTGGGCGAGGGTTGCGCACTCACCGTAGCGGTCGACGCCGGTGAAGAGCTGGGAGTTGAGGAGCAGACGCATTTTGAGCATTCGGTTCATGCCCTGGTTCATGCGGTTGCGTGTTGCGCCGGAGCCGTCTTCGGCGGTGAGGTCGGCCCAGCAGCCGTCGAGCTCGTCGGCGATGAACTTCCATATCACCTCGCAGCCTTTGTTGAAGTCGGGGTCGGCGGAGCCGGGGATTTCGTTACCGACGGAGATGTTGAGGGGGAGAGCGCCGCCCCATAGCTCGAAGTTGTTGTAGTATGCCCATGCACGCATTGTGCGCACTTCGGCGATGTAGGATTCAAGGGCGTCGGAAGTCATGCCGAGCGCTGCGGGGTCGAGGGCCTCGAGGTCGTTGACGAGGGTGTTGCAGAGGCCGATTGTCTCCCAGGCGTGCTCCCACGCCTGACGGATGATGACAGATTCGGAGTTCCAGGTCTGGGTCGAGAGGACGAATTTTGCGGCTTCGTCGTAGCCCCAAGCTCCGCCGTTCCATGAGCGCCATGCAATCTGGTCGGCCGAGAACTCGTTGAGGTACCAGAAATATTCCAGGAATCCGCTTGTGGCGCTGGCGTAGATGGAAGCCACGGCGCCTTTTACGCTGTTTTCGTCCTGATAGTAAGTGGTGGCGTCGATGCGGTCGAATGTGACCTCGTCGAGGTCGGTGCACGACCAGGCTCCGAGGGCTATTGCTGCCGCGCCGAGCACGCCGGCTATATGTCGTTTGATATTCATAGTTTCGGAATGTTAAGGTTAACGGAAGCGGATGGTGGCGCCGATGGTTACCTGAGTGGCGGTAGGATAGGCCGAAGTTACGTCGATGCCTGGGGTAATGCCGGTGGAAGTTACGGCCGAGGGGTCGGTGCCGGAGTAGCCCGTGATTGTGAAGAGGTTGCGTGCTGCCACGTAGAAGCGGAGCGAGTCGACGATGCGTCGGTTCTTCAAGGGCACGGTGTAGCCCAGGGTTGCGTTTTCGAGCTTGAAGTAGTCGCCGCGCTCGAGGAAGTAGGACGAAATTACGCCGCCTCCCGACCATACGTCGCGGTCTTCGAGGTAGGTGCTGCGGAGCACGTTGTCGCTGCCGCTGCCGCGGAGGCCCATTCCGTACTTGCGCATGTTGAAGATCTGGAAGTCGAAAGCGCCGGTGAACATGAGGCTGAGGTCGAAGTTGCGCCACTTCACGGTGTTGCTCCATGTGAGGAAGTGCTTGGGGGCGCCGTCGCCGATGAAACGTTTGTCCTTGGGGTCGGCCGAAGCTGCGATTACCTTCTCGCCGTCGGCGTTGTATACGAGCATGTTGTGGTTCTCGTCGACGCCGGCATATTCATAACCGTAGAACTGGCCGATCTTGCCGCCTTCCTCCACGCGGAAGAAGTACTCGCTGGTGCCTACGCCGGGCTTCTGGTAGAGGTCGAGGTAGGATGCCTGGTAGATTGAGTTGGAGAGCTTGGTGAGCTTCGTTGTGCCGTAGGAGTAGTTGACGCCTGTTGTCCAGGTGACGGGCTTGTCGACCACGGCGTCGGCGGTGATGCTGAGCTCTACGCCGGTGTTCTTTGTAGTGCCCACGTTGACGAGGATGTCGGGGTATACATATGGGGGTTGGGGTGCGGTGTAGTTGTAGAGGAGGTCCTGCGAGCGGCGGTCGAAGTATTCGATCGAACCGTAGAGACGGTTGAAGAACATGAAGTCGATGCCGTAGTTGGCGCTGGTCAGTTTTTCCCAGCCGAGCTCGGGGTTGGCGTTGTTGGAGGGGCGGTAGCCGGTTACCCAGCTGCCGTCGATGAGGTATGTGCCGTTGGGCGAGTAGGTTGCGAGGGAGCGGTATGCGTCGAAGTCGCTTCGGCCGGTCACGCCGTATGATATGCGGGGCTTGAGGCTCTGCACGGTCTGGCCGTATTCGGAGAGGATGGGAGCCTTTGCCATTTCCCAAGCCACCGATGCGGCGGGGAAGGAGCCCCACTTCTTGTCGGTGCCGAACTTGGTGGAGCCTTCGTGGCGTATGGAGGCCGAAGCGATGATCATGCCTTTCCATGAGTAGTTGACGCGGCCGAAGAAGCCGATGAGCGTCGACTGGCTCTTGCCGCCGTACATCTGAGCCTTGCCTTCGCCGAGCCATGAGCCCGAGCCGATGCCGTTCCACGCGGGTTTGTCGAAGGTGAAGTCGTTGTTCTGCATGAACATCTGCTCCCAGTTGGAGCGCTCGAAGGAGTAGCCGGCAACGAACTTCACGTCGTGGTCGGTGGTCTGGAAGCCGTAGTTGGCGAGAGCCTCCACGCGGTTAGTCCACCATTTCTGGTAGTGCTGCGAAGCGCGGCCCTTGTATCCTCCCCAGTACGACTCACCCGAGGTGGTGGGGGTGTAGTAGTCGCTTTTGAGGTCGTTGTAGTTGAAGGAGTATGAGAGCGTGGCGCTGACGTTGTGCTTGTCGTTGCTCCAGATGTTGTACTTGATGTCGGTCGAGCCGAGAATGTATGTGCGGTTGCCCTCCGAACGGTTCACTTTGAGCTGCTGCACGGGGTTCTTGATGTCGGTTGGGGAGGTGGGCTGGTAGTAGGAGCCGTCTTCGTTGTAGACGGGGATTGTGGGGTTCATGCCGAGAGCGGTGTCGAACATACCGTCGTCGCCCCATTTCTCCTTCACCTTGCGGGCGTTGACGGAGGCCGTGAGGCGGAGGTGGTTGTTGACGGCGCTTGCCGACACAGCCGCGCGACCGCCGAACTCCTCGCGGCCGCTGACGATGTCGAGGCCGTTGGCTTTCTTCCAGTTGACCGAAGCGGTGTAGTATCCGCCGTTTTCGAGCGAGCCGTCGATGGAGAGGTACTGGTTGGTGTCGTAGGCCGAGTCGCGTGTGATGAGGTCGTACCAGTCGGTGCTTGCGCCGTAGTCGTTGCCGCGGCGGGCGAGGCGCCATTCGTAGGGCGAGAGAACCTCGGGTTTGTCCTTGGCGAATGCCAGGGCGCCGTAGGTGTCGAAAGTAATGACGGGCTTGCCGGCCTCGCCGGTGCCTTTCTTAGTTGTGATGAGGATAACGCCGTTGGCGCCTCGTGTGCCGTAGATGGCAGCCGAGGCGGCATCTTTGAGCACCGACATCGACTCGATGTCCTGCGGTGCGAGGGTGCGTATGTCGCCGCCGGCCACACCGTCGATAACGATGAGGGGGCCGTTGCCGGCGCTGAGCGATGTTGCGCCGCGCACCTGCAGGTCGGCGCCGGCGTTGGGGTTGGCCGATGCCGTGCTCGACACATTGAGGCCAGCCACCTTGCCGGTGAGCATCTCCATGGGGCTGTTCATTGCGCCTTTCTGGAAGTCGGCGCTGTTGACCTGCACGATGGAGCTGGAGAGTTCCTTTCGGCTTAGTGAGCCGTAGCCCACGACGACAACTTCGTCGAGGATTTCGCTGTCCTCGTGCATGGTGACGTCGATGCGTGTGCGACCGGCGATGGCTACTTCGACGGCCTTGAAGCCTACGTAGCTGAACACGAGAGTGCCGTCGGACGGCACGCCCGCGAGCGTGTAGTGCCCTTCATAGTCGGTGGGAGCGGCAATTTTCTGATCGCCTTTTACAGAGACACTGACTCCGATGAGAACCTCTCCGGTGGGATCGGTGACAGTGCCGGAAACATTGAGCGGCTGTGCCGAGGCAAACGGCGTCGCCACAAGGGCCAACACCCATAAGAGAGTGAGCGTAAGGGCCCGTAAATTCCATGGTTTTCTGTTCATTATGTGTTTTGATTAGGTTGTGATGATGTTCGATTTAAGGCTGCGGTGCAACAGTATGCCGCAAAGTTCGCCAACCTTTTAAATATTGTCAAACATATCTAACGAAAATCAAAACTTATCAAACAGATAAATAGTTGTAGGAGTGGGAATTGTGGGCTGGAAGTTGACGGGAAAATCTACATCCTTTTCAAGCGATATTGCGGACGTCGTCCTCGAAATTTTCGGGGTTTATGGCGCGTCGGCGCATCTTGGAGCGGTAGGTGTAGACGGTGGAGATGGAGCAGCGGAGGAAGCCGGCTATTTTGGCGCTGTCGTCGATGCCGATGCGGATTAGGGCGAAGAGGCGCAGCTCGGTGTTGAGCAGCTCTCCGGTTTTAAGGACTATGCGCTCGTCGGGCTGGAGGAGTGCGTTGAACTTGTCGACAAACCGGGGGTAGATGTTGAGTATGGCCTCGTCGAAGCTCACATAGAAATTTTTAAGGAGACGGTCGGCGGCTTCGGTCGACTCGAGTTTCTTCATGAGTGCGGCGCGGTTGGCACCCTGCGTGGCGAGCACGCGCAGCGACTGCTGGTAGTGCTGGAGTGCTGATATTGCCGAGGAGCAGTACTCCATGAAGAGGCCGGCGTACTGTTCCTTGGTTCGGTTGAAGTCGCGCAGCTCGTAGTTGCGCTCCTCGAGCTCGGCGTTGGCGGTGCGCAGGCGCTCGGATATGACGCTGAGTTCGGCGTTGGCGGCGCTCACTTCGGTATTGGCGCGGCGGAGGCTGCGGAACTGTTTGAGAATGAGGAGTATGAATATCACCAGCACCACGGCCAGCACCGTGGTGGCGAACACCTGCAGGCGCAGGCGCGAGGCCAGGCGGTCCTGCAACTGGGTGTAGGCGTCGTCGATTACGGGCAATATCTTGCTCGACTGGGCGTTGCGCATCATTGCGGAGTAGAAGTTGGCGTCGGCGATGCTCTTTTTTAGGTATCGGTTGGCTCGTTCCACGTCGCCTTCCTCGAACATCACCGTGGCCACCTCGCGGAACGACATGTTCTCCTTCACGGCGCCCTTTACGTCGGATATGGCGCTGAGCACGAGGTAGCGCTTGTAGTCGTCGGTCGAGCCGGAGAGCTTGTAGATGTATGCGAGGTTTGACGCCATTATGGAGTAGTCGCGCGTGCCGGGGCGGTACTCGTCGAGGCAGCTTTTGAGCACGGCTGCGGCGGTGTCGGCGTCGCCGTTTCGAGCGAGTTCTATCATTACGAAGACCACATGGTTGAACGATGCGGTGTCGGTTACGGCGCGGAGGGAGTCGACGTAGAGTGCGCGGCGCCGCTCATGGCCCAGGGCGGTGTCGTGCTCGTTGGTAAACTCGCTGAGGTACTGGTAGGTGGCGCAGCAGGTTGAGTAGTACTGCTCGAGGATGTCGGGGGTGAGCGAGTCGCGGGGTATGGCGTCGAGAGTGGCGAGTGCGTCGGCGAAGAGGCCTGCGTGGGCGAGCACGTCGGCGCGCTTCACCGTGAGGCGTGTGTGCTCGCCTGGAATGTCGAGGATTTCTGGCCGTCGGAGGTTGAGGCTGATATAGTGGAGTGCTGAGTCGGAATTGTATGCGTCGAATTCGGTAATGAGGCCATTGATTATTTCGGTCTTCCGTGCGGCGTCGCGTGTGCGCGTCAGCTGCCGGCGAAGGTCGGCGATGCGGTTTTCTTTCACCACTTCGTAGTCGTGGCTACGGGCAATTTCCATGTCGAGCTCAGCGTATAGCTCGCGCAGTGCGGCATTGGGCTCGGCGTCGGGGGTGCTGCAGGCGCCGAGTAAGATGATGAGCAGAAAGATAATGTGATGAGCTTTCATAGTATGTGCCCGTAAAGTTACAACAATAATTCCATACTCGCAAGTCGGGCGAGCGCGCCATTGCGAAATCAATGAGAGTCGCAAAGCGACGATATTGTCGTAAACCCCAGACGACCACCGGGAGTCTGGGGATATGGCCCGGAATGAATGACAGAGTCTCGAAGAGACGATGTCGATCAGCCTTGTCAACATCGTCTCTTCGAGACTCATTCGTCTTTTTTGCCCTTGTTCCCCAGACTCCCGGTGGTCGTCTGGGGTTAACAATAACGACGTCGCTTCGCGACTTTTGCCACACGTTTTTTATAATACAAAAAATCCCCGCCGGGGGCGGGGATTTATGGTAAAGCGGTCGGGGCTTAGAGGATGACCTTGCGGCCTTCCACGATATAGAAGCCGCGTGGGAGCTCTATGGTGTTTCGGCCGGGGCGCACGGTGTATTTGCGGGCCGTGCCGTCGAGGCTTACCACGGTGATTATTGCGTGGCGGTCGGCGTCGACCACGAGCATGCCGTCGCGGGCGCCGATGCGGATTTCGGCACCGCTCACAGTGCTCTCAACGCCCGATATCTGGCCGAGCATGCCTGAGGCGTTGTATATGCCGCCGGGCACGAGCTTGAGGTCGCCTGTCTGGCGGCTGCCGTCGTTGAAGATAATCATTGCGTTGGTGAGGGCGCGGTCGGGGGTGTAGGTATAAGTGTAGTAGCTCTTGCCGTCGACCACGGTCGTGGAGGTGATTTCGGTGCCGGGCCATTCTCCGCAGAGCGTGCCGCCGTCGTCCCACATGTAGACGTTCACCTTGGTCCAGTTGGCTTCGCTGTTGTCGAAGTATACGGTGAATTCGTCGGTCGGGTCTACCGGGGGAACGACGATTTCACCGGCGCCGGGGATGGTCTTCTGGTAGCCGGCCTTGGTGTAGTATCCGCCGTTGACCCACTTGAAGTCGTCGGTCTGAGCGCCGTTGTTGTTGAAAATGACGCCGGCGCCTTCGGGGATGACAGCGGAGCCGGTGTAGGTCCACTTCCATATCTTGTTGCCGAGGTATTTCATGTTTCCGCCGGGCCATGCGCCGTTGTAGGTTGTGCCTCCGTTCCAGGCGTAGCAGCGGATGTATCCGCCCCACTCGCCGTCGGTGTTTTCAAAGAATACGGCCTGCTCTCCCTCGCTCATTGCGGGAGGTATGACGGGGTCGGGTTCTACGATTTCGGCGCCGCCGCCGCCACCGCCGCCGCCCTGGGCGTCGTCCTTCACGGTCCAGGTGTCGAGGGCTTCTTCATTGCCGTCGTATGCGCCCTGGGCTACGGTAGCGGGCGATGTGGCGTAGAGATACTTGCCGTCGTCGCCAATCTTGCCGGGAGCGGGAGTCTTTGCCGTGCTGAGCACATAGGCGCGGAGGTTGCCTTCGCCGGTGCAGGCGTTGGTGGTGAGGGTGCCGTTGGTCACGGTCTTCACGTCGCCGGTAACGACGTCGGTGTATGTGCCGTTCTCAACGCCGGTGAAAGTAGCTTCTCCGCCGATGGTTACGAGCACGTAGCTGTCGGTAGTGGCGTCGGTGTAGCGGCGCTTGAAGGCGGCTACGCCCTGGCCGTCGCAGCCGTCGGTGCTGTACTGGCCCTTGCGGAGGGCGGGCACTGCGGCGCGGATTTTGTTGAGGCGCTGTATGTGGAGCGACAGGGGGTGCGAGAGCGTGGTGGCCATGTTGCCGGTTGCGCCGCTGTACTGGCCGAAGTCGGTAACGTTGACGTTGCCGGTGATGTATCCGCCGAAGTATGCGCGGCCGGAGTCTTTCAGGGCGAGTTCGGCGCCCTTGTCGATAGTGCAGCCTTTCTTGAACTCAATCTCCGAGCCGTAGTATAGGCAGGGGATGCCGCGGAATGTGAACATCAGCGAGAGGTTCGATGCCCATGTGTCCTGGCTCTGTGCGAAGCGCTGGTTTTCGGGAGCGCCGTCGGGAGCGTAGTCGTGGCTGTCGACGTAGACCACGTTGTATGTTGCGTCGTTGTAGTATTTGTCGCCGCCGCGCACGCCCCAGGCTTCGCGGGTCGAGCGGAAGTTCCAGTGCATGGGGAAGTCGATTACGCTGAACTGCGAGTACTTCGAGTAGTCGGGGGTGTGGTAGGCGTTTCCTTGCAGGAAAGCGTTGGTCGAAGTGGGTGTCGAGCTGTCGACGTCGCCGTGGTAGTCCTTGCCCTGCTGGTCCTGGCTATTGGTGTTGGTGTGGTCGCCGTGGCCGTGGTTTACGTTCACAACGGCATCCCACGAGGTGGTGGAGTAATCCCAGGCGTAGTCCTTGCTTTCCTTCCAGGTGTAGAAGTAGGGCGAGCAGTTCTGGTGGTTGCGGTAGGTGACGTTGCGGTCGCGTGCGCATACCTCGCCGTACATGAAGAAGGGCGTTCCGCCGCGCTTTGCCTTTGCGCGCTCGGCGATTTCCATGAACTGTGGCACGAAAGCCTTGTTGAATGTAAGGCGTGAGATGTGGCCGGAGGTGTCGATGCGGAATCCGTCGACGCCCATCTCGATGAATTTGCCGTAGCACTCCACGAGGTATTCCGACACGGCGGGGTTCTCGGTGTTGAGGTCGACGCAGTCGCCGGCAATCTGGGCATACCAGCGCGAGTAGTCGTCCCAGTTCCACTCGTTGCCCACATGGTGGTAGTAGTTGTGGTGGTCGTGGTTCTGTCCGTCCTCGTTTTTAAGGGCGTTGATACGGGGATCGTGAGCCTTGGGCGAGGCAAGGTCGTAGTCGGCGGGAAGCACCGTGTTGGGGTGGAGCTTCATCGACTTGAGGATGTTGGAGAGGTTTGTTGAGTAGTCCTTTACGAACATCGGGCATAGGGTGTCCTCGCCGAAGTTTCCGGTGTGGTTTAGCACGATGTCGAGCACGATTTTCATGCCGCGTGCGTGTGCGGCGTCGATGAGGTCCTGGAACTTGCAGTCGTCGCTCTCATAGCGGGGGTCGACCTTCTTGAAGTTGAAGGCGTGGTAGCCGTGGTAGTCGAGGCCCGATGCGTTCTCGACGATAGGCGTAATCCACACGGCCGTGAAGCCCAGCGCCTTGATGTAGTCGAGCTTTTCGATGAGGCCTTTGAAGTCGCCGCGCCATTCGGGGTCGTTCACGTTGTTCTTTCCGTCCCAGCAGTATACGTTGTTCTGCGGGTCGCCGTCGTAGAAGCGCGTTGTCATGGCAAAATAAATCGTCTCGTCGCGGAAGTCGTCACGATTTCCCACGAAAGTCGACGCCAGAGCCGGCTGAGCGGCAAGCATGGCCATTGCAGCTCCTACGATGAATTTCTTGGTGGAATTCATGTTTTTGGAATTAGATTTAGTTTTATGAAGTATGATATAAGGTGAAGCAAAGTTAATAAAAAAAAGCTCGGGCAGCGAGTAATTTTAGCAATTGAACAGTAAAATTAACATTAATTATGAAAAATCTTTGAAATATCCGAGGGTTT
>CABRZA010000047.1 GCA_902475285.1 uncultured Porphyromonadaceae bacterium | reverse complement strand
TTATAAAATGCAAAGGCACTAACTTTGCAGGATAGAAACCGAAAAAAGCACGCAATGACCAATATACTCACTAACCTGGTAGAACAGCAGAACGAGCGCTATGGCGCTGAGCGTGTGGCATTGAGCTCTATCGACGTCGACGGCGGCCGCCTTCTCCCAATAAGCTGGGGCGAAATGGCGCAGCGCACCGACTGTGTGGCTCACGCTCTGGCTATGCTTGGCCTGGAGCCGGGACAGATGGTGGCCGTATTCTCGCCAAACTGCCCCGAGATGCTACTCACCGACTTCGGCTGTTTCCGAAACCGCGCCGTGCCCGTGGCCATCTACGCCACCAGCAGCGCCGAACAGGTGCAGTACATCGTCAACGACGCCGGCGCACGCCTCATCATAGTAGGCGCCGAAAACCACTACCGCACGGCTCGCAGCATTTTCGCCGCTTGCCCTACCCTGACAAAGATAATCACCGTCGACACCGACTTCGAACTCGACGCCGACGACACCACCACACTCCGCTTCTCCGACCTCGAGGAGATGGGCGCCATGGCCTCCGAAAGCGTCCGGGCCACAGTGGCGCAGCGCACCGCCGAGGCAACGCCCGACGACATCGCAACCCTCATCTACACCTCCGGCACCACCGGCGAGCCCAAGGGCGCCATCCTGCCCCACAGCTGCTTCAACGCCGCCCTGGCAATGCACCACCTCCGCCTCGACACCCTCTCCGATGCCGACACATCGGTGTGCTTCCTGCCCCTGAGCCACATTTTCGAGAGAGCGTGGTCGCTCTTCTGCCTCAGCGAGGGCATACGCATCGACATCAACCGCAACCCCAAGCAGATTCAGGACGCCATCCGCATAGCACGCCCCACATGCATGTGCTCCGTGCCGCGCTTCTGGGAGAAGGTCTACGCCGCCGTCCAGGAGAAGATAGGCACCATGAAAGGCATAAAGCGCTTCATGGTGGAACGCGCCCTCAAAATAGGCGCCAAGCGAAACATCGAATACGTCCGACAGGGCCTCGAAGTGCCCCGCTGGCTCGAAATGCAGTACCGCTTCTACGACAGCAAGGTGCTCGGCCTCATGCGACGCACCATAGGCATCGACAAGGGCAACCTCTTCCCAACCGCCGGCGCCCCCCTCTCGTCGACGATAGTCGAATTCCTCCACGCCTGCGGCATCAACATAGTGGTGGGCTACGGCCTCAGCGAAACCACCGCCACCGTGAGCTGCTACCCCACCGTGGGCTACGAGATAGGCTCCGTGGGCACCACCCTCCCCGACGTGCAGGTCAAGATAGGCGACAACAACGAAATCCTCGTCAAAGGTCCCACCGTGATGCGCGGATACTACGGCCGCCCCGAGGAAAACGAAAAAGCCTTCACCCCCGACGGCTGGTTCCGCACCGGCGACGCCGGCCTCTTCGACGGAGAGGGCGCCCTCATCCTCACCGAGCGCCTCAAAGACCTCTTCAAGACCTCCAACGGCAAGTACATCGCCCCACAGGCCATCGAAAGCCGCCTGGGCGAAGACCGCTACATCGAACAGGTGGCCGTAATCGGCGACCAGCGCAAATACGTCACCGCAATCATAATCCCCGCCTTCGACGCCCTCAAAGAGTACGCCCGCACCAAGCACATACCCTTCAACTCCATCGAAGACCTGGTGGAAAACAGCGAGATACGCCGCTTCATTGCCGAGCGAATCGAACGCCTCCAGAAAGGCCTCGCCGGTTTCGAGAAGATAAAGCGCTTCACCCTGCTCCCCCGCGAGTTCACCATCGAAAACGGCGAACTCACCAACACCCTCAAAATCAAACGCCCCGCCATTTCGGCCCTCTACGCCGACCAAATCGAGGCAATGTACTGCTGATATGAAAGACTCCTCTGTCCCCGTAGCACGCGGCGCCGAGCCCGAAAAAGCCATCCTCGTGGGTCTCGTAACCCCCACGCAGGACGAGGCGCGCTCCGCCGAATACCTCGCCGAGCTCGCTTTCCTCGCCGACACCGCCGGTGCCGAAGCCGTGGCAACATTCACACAGAAGCTCGACTACCCCAATCCCCGCACCTTCGTGGGCAAAGGCAAGCTCGACGAAATCAAGAACAACATCGAAGACCGAGGCGACATTGCCATGGCAATCTTCGACGACGACCTAACCACAAAGCAGGTGCTCAACATCGAGCGCGAGCTGGGCGTGAAAATCCTCGACCGCACGAGCCTCATCCTCGACATCTTCGCCCGCCGCGCACAGACGGCAAGCGCCAAGACGCAGGTCGAACTGGCACAGTACCAGTACCTCCTCCCCCGCCTCACCCGCATGTGGACGCACCTCGAGCGCCAGCGAGGCGGCATAGGCATGCGAGGCCCCGGTGAAACACAGATCGAAACCGACCGCCGCATAATCCTCGACAAGATATCGCACCTCAAAGAAGAGCTCCGCGCCATCGACCGCCAGAAGGCCGTGCAGCGCAAGAACCGTGGCAAGCTCACCCGCGTGGCCCTCGTGGGCTACACCAACGTGGGCAAGTCGACGCTAATGAACCTCCTGAGCAAGAGCGACGTCTTTGCCGAGAACAAGCTCTTCGCCACCCTCGACACCACGGTGCGGAAAGTCGTCATCGACAATCTCCCATTCCTGCTCACCGACACCGTGGGCTTCATCCGCAAACTCCCCACACACCTTGTCGACTCCTTCAAGTCGACACTCGACGAAGTGCGCGAAGCCGACATCCTGGTGCATGTGGTCGACATATCGCACCCCAACTTCGAGGAACAGATCGAAGTGGTCGACCGCACCCTCCGCGAGGTATGCAACGGCGCCGACAAGCCCATGCTCCTGGTATTCAACAAAATCGACGCCTTCACCTGCAAGCCCAAGGACGCCGACGACCTCACCCCGCGCGAGCGCTGCAACACCACCCTCGAAGAATTCAAGGCATCGTGGATGGCCAAGATGAACGACAACTGCGTCTTCATCAGCGCCCGAAAAGGCACCAACATCGACGAGCTCAAACAGCGCCTCTACACCATGGCCCGCGAAATCCACCTCTCCCGCTTCCCCTACAACGACCTCCTCTACCAAACCTACGAAGAAGAATAAAGGGAATCGATAATTGGCAACAGCCAATCGAACAACACAAAACGCCGCCCCCGAAGCCACGCTCCGGGGGCGGATTGCATCAGAGAGTTATAGCTTAGCGGACGGCTATTTTTTTACCGTTGGCAATATAAAGGCCGGCGGGAAGTCCTGCCGTGGGATTGGCGGCATCGGCATCGCTGCGCACCACAATGCCCTGGAGGTTGTATACGTCCACGGTGGCCGGATATGTGGCGATGGCGCTAACGGCAGTCTGGCCGCTCTTCTCGCCGCGGAGAGTCACGGCGGTCATGTTGAAGGCGGGATTGCCGTCGCCCTGATATACCTGTATGAGAAGCGTATTCACACCTTCGGCGGCAAGACGGCCCTTCACGTCGATGTTTTCAAGGTCGAGGGTAGCCACATGGCTGCCGAGGCTCAGATTGTCGGCGTTGCTCCACTTGGCGGCATCGTTGTCGAATGCTGTCATCACGTTCACCACATAGTTGGTGAAATCGCCCTTGTCGGCGGCGAAGTGGATGTCGAGGTAGCGCTGGTTGGTGTAGTTGTTGAAGGCAGCCTTGCAGAGTTCGAGGGTCTTCCATCCGTCAATCCAGCAGTAACCGCCCCAGATGGCGCCTTCGGGCATCACGAAGCCGTCGTTGAGCACCTTCACGGCCGTCACGGTGAAGCTGTCGCCGCAGAGTTCGAGGCCGTCCTTCTGCAACTGCTCCAGCATTTCCGCTGTGATGTAGGCCTTTACGGGCTCATGGGCTTCGCTGTCGCCGAGCCAGGTGTAGAGGCTGCCGGGGAGAATCTCACCACCCGACTTGAATTCGATTGTATTGGTGGTTTTCGAGAAGTCGACCTCTATGAAGTTGCCAACGTTCACGTCGGCGAAGTCGGCGGCATCGAATGCGAGGGTGCTGGTCCAGGTCACCTCCACAGCATCGCCGGCGTAGAGGTCTTTGACGAGTTCTTGGGCGTTGGCGGCGAAAGCCATGGCGCCCATGGCAAGAGCAAAAGTAAGTTTTTTCATAATGCAATTTTTATATATTTTCATTTCGGTTATTTCGTTGAAATCTTAATGTCTTTCACTGCTATATTTCCTCCGTAGGAATTTATCGACCAGCAGTTTCGGGCCGCGCCGTAGAGCCGCACCGTATATCCCACATTGTCGTTGATATAAACCGTAAGCACAGAGTTGTCGATTACGGCCGTGATATGGTAAACGCCGTCGGCGGGGGTGTTGAATACATATCCGTCGGTGTTGGCTATGAAGCCTGTACCGCCCTCCTCTTCGAAGTTGATTTTGCGGAGCGTGTCGCTCTCGGGATTTATCACCACCGAATAGAACACTTCGGAGTCGTCGCCTCGAGCCATCGAGAAGCCGAAACGATCCCAGGCATTGGAAGTTTCCACGGTGAACTCAATACGGCTCACATAGCCCAGGCGCGGCATGAGCTTGGAGGTCATGCCTTCGAGGGTGAAGTCGGGCTGCGACGTGGCTGCCGGGAAGGCTGCAGCCATGGCGGGCAGCTCGCCCAGCGAGAGGGTACCGTCGGTGTGCTGCACCAGGCGGTGTGCCACAAGGTTGCCGCCCCAGTCGGGAGTACCGAGGTTGTTGAAGCCCGCACGCGAGGCGCACCAGCCCCATATGAATCGCTCGGTGCCGTTCGAGGCCGTCTTGCCGGCGTAGAAGCCGCGCGAGTCGAGGAAGCCTTCATGGCTGTCGGGCCATATGCCGGCATCGTTGGCCGTGCAGGCTTTGAGCTCGTCGATGCTGCGGCCTTTGAAGTACTGCACCCGGCGCACGGCATCGTGCTGCTCGGAGTATATCAGATACCACCAGTCGCCCATACGGAAGAGGTCGGGGCACTCATAGAAGCGGTCCCACATCATGGTCATGAACACGCCCGCCGAAGTCCATGCCCTCAGGTCGGACGAAGTATACTCGGCCAGCACTCCCTTGCCTCCCTTGCGCGTCGACACGAGCATATGGTAAAGACCGTTATCGTCGGCATACACGAAGGGGTCGCGGAAGTCGGCGTTGCTGTACTCATCGCCGCCCGTAAGGATGAAACTGCGGTCCTTCGTCCAGCTCTTGAAGTCGGACGACGTGGCCACCATCACCGCTTCGTTCACGCCGCCGGTAGCGGCGCGGTTGGGCGAATGGGCGGTATAGAAGATGTGGTACTTGCCGTCGGCATAGATTGTCGAGCCGGTGCCGAGGGCGGCGTCGAGCTCGTTCGACGCACCGCACTCCACAAGTTCGCCAAGCGACGCATAGCTCACGCCGTCGCCGGTGCTCACGCCCCATATGGGATGATAGGTGAGCTCGGGATTGGGACGGTAGTCTTGAAGGTAGAGCACCTTGAAGTCGCCGGCCACGGGGTCGTAAAAAGGCATCGGGTCGCCCACATAGCCCACGTAAGGCTTGTAGAATATATCCTGTTTGGGGCTGTCCTCCGAACGGAAGTATGCGGCATCGCCGTTCCAGTCGCGCACGGTGAGCACGGGGTCGTCGTCGGAGCATGCGGTGAGTGTCCATGCCGCACAGAGGGCGATGAGGGACGTCATATATGGTTTCATGGTTTACACTGTTATTTGCAAAGGTAGTTGATGGCGTTTTTGGTAAGTGTCACGAGATTCTCGCGGTAGGGATTGTCGGCATCGTTGCGGTCGTACCACTCGTAGGCCGGAGTGCCTATGGTGATTACTCGGCCTGAAGTGAAACCTGCCAAAGCCTCCCATGGCTCGAACTCGGCAATGGTCACGCGGTTGATGTCGTAGTCGTGGCCCGAGGCAAGAGCCTTGGCACCCGTGCGGCTCTCCCAGCCAGCCATAGAGCCGTAAGGGTCCCAGTCGGCGCCCCATTGCAGGGTGCGGCCGGTCGACGAGCAACCCGTGTTGAGCAGCAGTATGCGGCCGTCGGCGTCGGGTGTCAGGCCGGCAAAGAGGGCGTGGTCCTCATGGCCCGTTACGGTGAAGCCCATCGGGGTTTTCAGCGTCTCGGCCGTCTCGCCGCCGAACATATTGTTGGGGCTTTGTTGGTCGCGGGCTATGCGCCACACGTCGTTGATATAGCGTGCGCCGTCGCGCGAGGCAAGAATGGCGCCGCCGTGCAGCCAATAGCTGTTGAAGATGTCGCGCGTGTCCCACATCTGGCTGGGCCAGTCGAGCCAGTCGAAGTGGCACCATAGCATGGTGTAGTCGTCGAGGTGGGCCTCTCCGTCGATAATCTGCTGAAGGCTGATGTAGCGCGAGTTGGGCACGTTGTCGAGCATCCAGCGGCAGGCTGCTTTGGCTTCGTCGCCGAGGGCGTCGACGCTGCTGGCATTGCCCACGAAGGCTTTCGGAGCCTGCGACATCTCGTCCTTTATTACGGTGACGGTATACTCTATCGTCGCCGTACGGTTGACGGCCGTAAAGGTTACGGGGGAGGTGAAGTCGAGCACGCTCTCGCTGGCGGGAGTAACGGTGGTGCCTTCGTTGACGGTGAAGGTGGCGCGCATGGCCGTGACGTCGGCTTCAAGAGGCACGAAGACGAGCACGGTGCGGGCGCTGTTGTCGATGGTGCCCTGATATGTGCCGTCGAGAGTGAAACTGAGCAGTTGCACGTCGTCGTGGCATGCCGTCATGGCGTAGTCGGTGAACACGCTGCCGTTGGTCACGCGGATGGAGCGCGGCATGGTGCCGTCGAAGACCGTGCCGGCCGGATAGTCGCACGAAGCGCCGGGACTCAAACTGATGGCGTCGACGCGCAGTGCGGTGAGATCGACGTCGACGGGAAGGTTCACTGTTACGGTCTTGGCCTTTTGGTCGACGGTGCCGGGCCAGGCGCTCACGGTGATGGCCTCTATGGCAGTGTCACCGTCGAGGACGAGCGTGGTGTTGCTGTCGTCCGAGCAGCCGCCGGCGGCAACGAGAGCAACCCCGGCAAGGAGCGAATATATCGATTTTAGAATCAGTTTCATAACATTAGATTGATTACCAGTTGCCGATATTCTGTTTGTAGTGGCCGTTGGAAGCGCTGAGCTGCGAGAAGGGGATGGGCAGATACTCGTTCTTGTTGGCCGTGAAGCTTGCACCGGAGTATATGGCGCAGTTGTCGGTCTCGTCGGCGTAATAGCGGTTGAGCACCTCGGCTGCTTCGCCCCAGCGGACGAGGTCGAAGAAGCGGTCGCTTTCGAGAGCCATTTCCACGCGGCGTTCATGCTTGACGATTTTGAGCGCCTGCTCGGCGTTGTAGGAGCCGGTGTAGGTATGGATGTTGAGGCGCACGCCGTAAAGCCGCTGGTAGTCGGCTATCATCGAGGTAGAGCGTGCCGCGCGCTCGCGCAGACGGTTGACGATGGCTATGGCCTGCGGAATGTCCTGATTGAGCTGCACCAGTGCCTCGGCGCGCATCAGAAGCACGTCGGCATAGCGGAGGACAATGCGGTTCATAGGCGAGCCCCACCACGAGCCCTTCACGAGGTACTGACCGTCGGGGTCGACATTGTGTTTGAGCGACACATAATATCCGTAAAGACCGTTGCTGCGGCTCCACACGGCGCTGTTGTCCATGATGTAGTTGGGGTTGAACATGTAGGGTGTGCCAGGCATGCCCACAGTCAGGAAAAGGCGCGGGTCGGCGTTATCGGAGGCGGCGTCGTAGTCGCTGGCGTTGAAGCTGTCGAGATAGGGAAGGCCGTCGCCGTCGGTGCGGAAGGCGTTCACCAGATTCTGGGAAGGCTTGTAGAAGTCGCAGCCGCCGTCGGTCACACCCGGTATGTTGGGCACGATGAGGCCGTACGACCAGTTGCAGTTGCCGAAGTTCGTGCCGTCGTTGAAGGAGTACTGCATCGCCCAAATCGACTCGGGGCCGTTCTCATACTCGGGCTCGGGACGGAAGTTGTTGTGGAAGTCGGAGGCAAGATCCACGCCCGATGCCGCCATGATGGCCGGGTCGGTGTACTTCACCACCTCGAGAAGGTCGTCGCGGTCGATGGAGGTCACGGCATGCGTGGCGCGGTCGTCCTGGCGGTAAGCCTTGTAAAGGTATGTCTTGGCCAGGTAAGCGGCGGCAGCGGCGCGGTTGGGGCGACCCACCTGCTCCTGCACCTCGGGAAGGGTATCGAAGGCATACTTGAAGTCGTCGATTATGAGCTGCCAGCCCTCGTCGTTGGTATAGGCGGTGTTCTCGAGGTCGTTGTACTCCTCGGGGCTGAGGTTCTCGTCGACCGCGAAGGGGATGTTCTTATAGAGACGTTTGAGAAGGAAATGGCCGTGGCCGCGCAGGAAACGCATCTCGGCAATTCGACGGTCGCGCAGAGGATAGCTCGCGGGGTCCATCGAGCCGAGCACCTGAAGCGCCGTGTTGGCACGAGAGATGGCGTTGTAGAGGCGTTCCCACATATCGGAGATGTTCCAGTTGGTGGTCATGATGCCCTGCGACACCTCGAGGGCGTGGAACACGTCGCCGTCCTCCGTACCGTTGCCGCCCTTGTAGGCGTCGTCGGAGCGAACGTCGAAATTCCACATCGAGAACGACGAGTTGATGTCCTCGGCCGAAATCCATACGGCATAAGCCGAAATCACCAGATTGTCGACATACTGCGGGTCGAGCACCTGCTCTTGGTCGAGAGTGCCCTGGGGCTTCTGCTCGTCGAGGAAGTCGTTGCAGCCGGTCGAGGCCAGAGCAAGAGCGGCCAGGGCGGCGTATATAGCTTTTTTCATGAGTGGTCGGATTTTAGAAGGTTACGTTGAGACCGAAGGTCACGCTCGTGGCTATGGGATAGCCGAAATTGGGATTCTCGGGGTCGACGCCAGTAAAGTTCTTGCTCTTGACGGTGAGCAGGTTCTGCGCCGAGAGGTAGAAACGGAGCTTCTGCATGTAGATTTTCTTCGAGAGGCTCTGCGGGAGAACATAGCCTATCTGGATGTTGCGCAACTTTAAGTACGAGCCGTCCTCCACGAAGTAGCTCGACACTCGCTTCTCGTTGTTGCTGTCCGAGCGGGTCAGCGCCGGGATAGTCGAGGTGGGGTTCTGCGGGGTCCAGGCGTCAAGTAGGCGCTCGCCCTTGTTGAGGAAGCCTATGTTGAGGCCGCTCCATAGGTCGGTTTCCTTTTTGAGATCGGAAATCACGTCCTGACCCTGCGCGCCCTGCCAGAACATCGAGAAGTCGAAGTCGCGGTATTGCAGATACACGTTGATGCCGTAGGTAAAGTCGGGCGTGGGGTCGAAAATCCACTTTTGGTCTTTCTCGTTGATCACGCCGTTGCCGTCGAGGTCGCGCCAACGTATGCGGCCCACACCGGCACCCTCTTGAAGGGCATGGTTGTCCACTTCGTCCTGCGTGCGGAAGATGCCGTCGGCCACATATCCCGCCTGAGCGCCGTTGGGATGGCCCACAACGCTGTACACGCCGTTGCCGCCGAAGGTGCCTTTGGCCGCTATGGTGGCGGGTATGTCGGTGATTTTGTTGCGATAGGCAGCGATGTTGCCCGTGATTTCATAGCGGAAGCCGCCCGATGTGGTGTTGCGGTAGCCTATGTTGAGCTCCACGCCCTTGTTCTCCATCTCGCCGGCGTTGATCCACTGCGACGACCCCTCGCCCATGGCGCCGATGCCTATCATCTGCACAAGGATGTCGGAAGTCTTCTTGTAGTAGAGGTCGAGGTTGCCGAAGAAGCGGTTGTTGAACATCGCCCAGTCGAGGCCTACGTTGTACTGCGTGGTGGTTTCCCATTTGATGTCGGGGTTGCCTATCTGGTCGCGCTTGAAGCCCGAGCTGAGGATGGAGCCGCCGTTGGTGCCGGCTATGTCGTACGACGTGCCGTAGCTCTGGCCGCCCGACTCGGTCACGCCGTAGTTGGGCACATACACAAAGTAGCGAGCGAGGTTGCTGATTTCCTGATTGCCGGTCTGGCCCCACGAGAGGCGAAGCTTGAGGTCGTTGAGCCAGGTGTTGTCGCGGAGGAACGCCTCGTTGTTCATACGCCAGCCCAGCGACACTGCCGGGAAGGTGGCGTAGCGGTTGTTGGCGCCGAAGCGCGAGCTGCCGTCGTGGCGAAGCGTCACACCCAGAAGATAGCGCGAGTCGAAGGAGTAGTTCACCTTGCCGAAGAACGATACAAGCGAGAAGCCGTCGCCCGAGCCGTAGGCCTGGGCCGTGCCTACGCCGGCGCTCGGCCACATGAAGTCGGGGTTGAGCACCGAGAAGTCGGTCTTGTAGCCCGAGAACCATGTCGAGGTCTCGCGGTTGAGCTCAATGCCTGCGAGGGCGTCGAGGTGATTGCGGCCGAAGTCGATGTTGTAGCTTGCCACAAGATTCCACATCCAGCGCGTCCAGTGCTCCTGCTTGGCCTCGACGGCATTGGTGGAGTTGGCCACGTTGCCCTCGGTGACGGGATAGGTGAAGATGCGCTGCTCCTTCTGACTGTAATCGAGACCGAAGGTAGTGCGGAGGTTGAAGCCCTTGAAGAGCGCCAGATTCACATAGGCGTCGCCGAAGAGGCGCCAGTATTTGTAGCGGTTGTCCTTGTTGCGGTGGAGCACCGCCACGGGGTTGGCGCGGTCAGGGTAACCTGCAACAGGGCCCGCAAAGGAACCGTCGGTGGTATATACCGGCAGCGACGGATTGAACTGCAAGGTGTTGGAGAGGATGCCGCCAGGTGCCGCAACTTCATCGGTACGGTTCACGGTGAGATGCTCGCCTATGGTCAGGATGTCCTTGATGGGTTTGTATTCGGTGTTGACGCGTGCCGAGAAACGCTCGAAGTCAGTGTCCTTGATTATGCCGAGGTTCTTGTAGTAGCCCAGCGAGAAGAAACTGCTCATCTTTTCCGAACTGCCGCTCACACTGAGGTTGTAGTTCTGCACCAGACCCGTGCGCGTGATTTCGTCGAACCAGTCGGTATCGGCCGAGGGCGTCGTGCCGGCGGCGTCGAGATAGCGCGCCAGGCTCATGCTGTTGAGCACAGGATAGCCCGAGGCGTCATATCCCCAGTCATAGCGGTAGCCGAGGGCGTTGGTGTTGGGGTCCATGCCGTCGTTCACATAGGCCTGCCACATGGCACGGCCGTAGCCCTCGGTGTTGAGCACCTTCATCTTGTTGGTGTAGAACTGGGCCGCAATCGATGCGTCGAGAGTTATTTTGAGGTCGTTGCCGCGTTTGGTTGTTATGATGATCACACCGTTGGCCGCGCGCGAGCCGTAGATGGAAGCCGAAGCGGCGTCCTTCAATATCTGTATCGACTCTATGTCGCCCGGATTGAGCTCGTGCATGCCGCCCTTGGTGGGCACGCCGTCGATGATGTAGAGAGGGTCGTTGTTGTTGAGCGTACCTATGCCGCGGATTCGCACCGTGGCTGCGCCGCCGGGTGCACCGTCGGCAGAGATGTTCATGCCAGGCACGCGACCTTGCAGAGCCTTGATGGGATTGTTTTCATTCTGTTTGTTGATTTCGTTCACGTCCACGGCGGTGATGGCGCCCGTCACATCGACTTTGCGCTGCACCTGGTAGCCCACTACCACCACTTCATCGAGGAGCTTGTTGTCTTCTTGAAGCACCACGCGAAGCTCGGCTGCAGCCTTCACGGTAGTCGCACGATAACCTATGTATGATACGGTAAGCTCCGAACCGGCGGCGACGCTGATTTCGAAATTACCGTCGTAGTCGGTGGTCACGCCGCGGGCGTCGCTCCCGGCCGGTACGACGCTCGCCCCTATAAGAGGCTCGCCGTCGGAGGCCGATATCACCGTTCCGTGAACGGTGATGTTTTCTGCCCGCGCGATAACCGCCAGCAATAGCAGCAGTATGGCACTGAGGATTGTTCTTTTCATAGTGTTAGCTTGGTTGGTTTGATTTTGGTGCAAAATTACGCACCCGCTTGGCAATGAGTATATAAACCATGTTGCACAGGCTATAAATTTTCGTGCGTTGCATCAAATTTCATAGTCTGTGCAACAAATTCGCTATTCCGTTATTTCGGCCGGAAGTTGGGGCATGGCGCCTTTGTGGGTGCATACGTAGGCCGACGTGCGCACGGCCTTCTCGTGAGCCTCGGCCACGCTGCGGCCTTTGAGGATGGCGGCGATGAAAGCGGCCGTAAACGAGTCGCCGGCACCAACCGTATCGGCCACTTCGACCTTCGGCGTGGGCATGAACGACACATGCCCCGGCGTGAACACGTAGCTGCCGTTGATACCGCAGGTGAGGATGAGCATTTTGAGGTTGTACTTGCCAAGCAGTATCCAGCACTTGTCCTGGAGGTCGATGCCCGGATAGCCGAACATGCGGCTCACCGTCACGAGTTCTTCATCGTTGATTTTAAGTATGTTGCAGCGCTCCATCGAGTTGCACAGCGTCTCCTTGTTGTAGAAGCCCTGGCGGAGGTTCACGTCGAACACCACCAGCGTGTCGGCCGTCTGCGGCATGGCGTCGAGGAAGCGGTTGATGGTGTTGCGCGTCACCACGTTGCGCTGCGCCAGCGACCCGAAGCACACCGCACGGGTGCGCGAGGCGAGAGCTTCCAGACGGGCCGTGTAGGGTATGTTGTCCCACGCCACGTTTTCCTTGATTTCATACTGCGGTATGCCGGCCTGGTCGATTTTCACCTGCACCGTGCCCGTGGCATAGGGTACCGTTTCGAGAAGATGCGTGAGGCCCTTCGAGGTAAGGTTCTCCACCAATTCATGGCCCAGCGCGTCGTCGCCCACGGCGCTCACCACCGCCGACGGCAGCCCGAACTGCGACACATGATATGCGAAGTTGGCGGGTGCGCCGCCTATTTTCTTTCCGTCGGGCAGCACATCCCACAGTGCCTCGCCCATTCCTACTACTACGTTTTCCATTAGTTATGCTTTGATTTTCAGTGTATAATATATCAGATAAGCCACGCCGGCAGTCATCACCGCCACTGCTCCCGCCTGCCCGAAGGCATCGGCGGCATAGCCCATGGCAAGAGGGAAGACAGTGCCTCCGAAGAGTCCCATTATCATCAGGCCCGACACCTCGTTTTTCTCCGACGGAGACGCCAGGAGGGCGTTCGAGAAGATTATCGGGAAAATGTTTGAATTGCCGAAGCCTATCATTGCCAGCGCCGTATAAATCACAGCCAGCGAGTTGCCAACTGCGAGCATACCCATGGCCACAAGCATCAGCACCACGCTGAACCCGAAGAATACTCGGGGCTTGACGGCACGCAGTATGAAGGCGCCAGTAAAGCATCCGGCCGTACGGAATATGAAGTACACGCTCGTGGCAAAGCCGGCCTCTTCGAGCGGCAGCCCCAGACGCTCCATAATTATTTTGGGAGCCGTGGTGTTGGTGCCCACGTCTATGCCCACATGGCACATGATGCCCAGGAAGCACAGCAGGATGAAGGGCCGACCCAACAGGCTCACGCATTCCTTGATGCCCGAAGCGCGGTCGGCGGTTTCCTCGCGTATGGGTGTGGCGGCGAGGGCGGCAACCGAAAGTAGGCTCACGGCCGCATAAATCACGAAGAGCACGCGCCAGCCCATGCCGAAGGTGGGCAGGTAGGTCGTAGCGCCCCATGCGGCGATTACGGGCGCAAGGAATGAGGCTATGGCCTTCACAAACTGGCCGAAGGTCAGTGTCGACGCCAGGCGGTCGCCCCCTATAAGGTTGGTCACGAGGGGATTGAGCGACGTCTGCATCACGGCGTTGCCTATGCCGAGGAGCGAGAACGACACCAGCATGGTGTAATATCCGTCGCCGGTCAGGGGGATTGCGAGCGAGAGTGCCGTGATGGCGAGGCTCACCAGCACCGTCCGCTTGCGCCCTATGCGGTTCATCAGCATTCCCGTCGGAACGGAGAAGATAAGGAACCAGAAGAACACCAACGACGGGAAGAGATTGGCCTGCGAGTCGCTCAGACCCAGGTCTTTCTGAACATAATTGGAGGCGGTGCCGACGAGGTCGACGAATCCCATGGCGAAGAAGCACAGCATCACGGGCACTATCTGCGCCGCGAACGAGCGGCTACGGCTTGTTATTGTTGCATCCATATCGATTTGGGTATCAGTATTTTATTGAATAGATTACAAGGTCGTTCACCTGGGCTTTGCCGCCGTCGGGAGCGCTGATGCTCAGGCTGTTGTAGGCTTCGGTGGGGAACACGAGGTTGGTCATCGCGAAGCGGCCTTCGTCGCCGAAGAGTTCCACCGACGAGCGGTCGACGAAGATACGCAGCCGCACCTTGCCGCTCTCCTCGCGCGTCGGTGCCACGGTCACTGCGGCAAAAGCATCGCTGAAATCGGTGAGCCCGCTCTCGCGGCGGTCGAAGCTCATGGTGCGCGTAGCCGCGTCGTATACGGCCACAGCCTTCTCGCCGATGCCGTTGGCCAATGTCAGCGCCACCTTGGGCGCCGTGTGAGCATCGATTGTAAGACAGATTTCGCATATGCCGTCGGCGGGAAGGGCGTAGCGGCGGCCCTTGCGGTCGATGCCGGCCTTCGACGCCTTGGCCACCGCAGCGCCGCGCAATGCCTCGAGCTCGGGCGACGGTGCCGACGCCACATACAGCTCGCCGTCGGCGCCGCGGAAGAGGCTCAGCTCGCGAGGAAGGGTGTTGGCGCTCCTGAACTGCTGCGTGGGCACCTCGGCGGCATACTGCCAGTTGCTCATCCAGCCTATCACCGTGCGCCGCCCCTCGGGTGCGTCGCTCCAGCTCACCGTGGCGTAGTGGTCCTTGCCGTAGTCGAGCCAGCGGGTAGCAGTGCTGCCGTCGGCCGAAAGGTCGGCGCGGAAGGTCTTCCCGTCGAAGTCGCCTATGAAATATTGCGTGGCCGAACCGCCGAACGGTCCGCCGGGATTGATATTGCACAGCAGAACCCACTTCTCGACGTCCTCGCCCTCCACGGGCAGGCGGAAGAGGTCGGGGCACTCCCACACGCCGTCCTGCGCGCCGGTCTTGCCGAAGGAGCCCGTAAGAGTCCACTCCTTCATGTCGGCCGACGTGAAAAAGAGCATCTCATGGTCGAGGGCATGCGCTAGCACAAGATGCCAGAGGCCCGATTCCTTGTCGTAGAACATATTGGGGTCGCGCGCCTCGCTTTCGAGGGTAAGCACGGGGTTGCCATTGTAGATGGCGAAGGTCTCGCCGCCGTCGGTGCTCCACGCAAGGCTCTGCATCTGGCTCGTGCCGGCCGACGTATACAGCGCCACAACGGCATCCTTGCCGAAGCCGGCGCTCCCCGTGATGTCGATGGCGGCGCTGCCGCTGAACACTGTCCCAAGCCCGTTGGGCTCTATCGCCGCCGGGTGATGCTCCCAATGCACCAGGTCGCGGCTCGTGCTGTGGCCCCAGGTCATGTTCTGCCACTTCGACCCGTAGGGATTCCATTGATAGTACAGGTGCCACGTCCCATTGTCGTAAACCATGCCGTTGGGGTCGTTCATCCACCCGTAGAGTGGTGTGTGGTGATAGACCGGGCGGTAGCGCTCCTCGCGGTCCGTGGTGTCGAAGCTGTCGGCAAGCGTTATGCCCTCCCAGCACACGTCCTCCTTCGCCTCCCGCACCGAGCTGCGGCCCTGCGGTGTAACCACGTCGAGTATCACCTCGTGCCCGCGGTAGGGCGTCAGGTCGAAGGGCACGGTATAGTCAGTCTTGCTCTTGGCCAGGCGCACATATAGGGTCTGCGCCGTGTGACCGTCGACGAGCACGTTTATGCGAGCGTCGTCGTTGCTCTCCTGCACGGGAAGCACCACATAGCGGGCGTCGCCCTCCACGCGCACCAGAGTGTTGTTCACTCCCAGATGCTCAACCTTCACCCCTTCCGCACGGACAGTGGACGGTAGAAGCGCGGCGGCAAATGTTATCAATGCTGTGAGTTCAGTTTTCATGTATCGGTTTTTTGGTTTGTTCGTTCATGGGCCTCGGAAGGGTCGTTCCCCCGACGGCAATGCAAAACTACTGCTTTTGTTTTCGGCACGCTGTCAATTATCGTGCATAGGCTGTCAATTTTGTTGCATCGCAAAAAATTTCATAGTTTAAGCGCTATTT
>CABRZA010000046.1 GCA_902475285.1 uncultured Porphyromonadaceae bacterium | reverse complement strand
AGATTTTAACATATTTTAATATTTACCAATAAAGTGTAAGGTGGATTTAGGCTCGCTAAAGCTCGCCGCTTGGACAAAATTTTTAGGGGGGGGCTAAAAGGAATCAGTGGCGCCAGAAGGCGGGGGTGAGGAGGACGAGGACCGTGAAGATTTCGAGGCGTCCGATGAGCATTAGGGCGGAGAGTATCCACTTTGCGGCGTCGGGGAGGATGTCGTAGCTGCTTCCATATCCTGTGATGCCGGCGCCGAGGCCTGTGTTGGAGAGGCATGAGAAGGATGAGAAGAAGGCGTCGACGATTGGGACGTCGAACATTGATAGCGCCATGCCTCCGACGACGACGAGAATCATGTAGATGCAGAGGAACGCAATGACTTTGGAGACGAGGTCGGGGTTGACGACTTTGCCGTTGATTTTGACGGAGAGTATGGCGTTGGGGTATATGCAGCGGTATAGTTCGTTGCGGGCGTTCTTGAAGAGATAGAGTATGCGGTCGATTTTTGCGCCGCCGCTGGTGCTGCCGGCGCAAGATCCGAAGAACATCATGACGAATGTCAGCGCCATGACGAAGGGACCCCAATTCTCGAAGTTGCTAACGGAGAATCCTGTAGAGGTAATGGTGGATACAATCTGGAAGAGTGGGTCGAGTGTGACGCTCTGCCAGTTGTCGACCTGGCCACGGATGGCGATGGTGGCGGCGAAGAGTACGAGCATGATGGCGATGGTGGCGACGTAGACGTGGAGGACGTCGTTGTGGCGGAGTGCCTTTGTGTCGCCCCGAGCCACTTTATATATCAGGCCGAAGCTGACGCCACCGAGGAACATGAAGACGATGAGGACGACTTTGACGTAGACAGAGTTGTGCCAGGCGGTGATGCCCATGCTGTTGGAGGAGTATCCGCCGGTGCTTATGGCGCCGAATGCGTGGCAAATGCTTTCGAAGAGGGTCATTGGTCCGAGCCAGAGGAGGATGATGAGGGCTACGGTGAGGAGTATATAGATTAGCCACAAGCTCTTGGCTGTCTGGCTGATGCGAGGGCGTATCTTGTCGTGGGTTATGCCGGTGACTTCGGCGTTGAACATCTGCATGCCACCGGAGTGGTTTAGCATCGGTATAACGGCGAGGGTGAAGAGGATGATACCCATGCCTCCTATCCACTGCATCATGGCGCGCCATAGGTGTACGCCGTGGCTCATGTGCGTGACGTCGGTTATGACGGAGGCTCCGGTTGTTGTGAAGCCGCTCATGGCTTCGAAGAAGGCGTCGCTGAAAGTGAGTGGATGCGAGCAAAAGAGGAAGGGGACGAGTCCGAAGAAGGAGAAGACGACCCATACCATGGCTGTTAGGAGGAAGCCGTCGCGCTTGCCCATATATGAGCTTGAGGGTCGGCAATATCGCGCGAGAAGGAATCCGACGAAGGCAGTGCCTCCGGCGGTGGCAGCGAAGGGTATCCAGTCGGACTCGGAATAGAGCAGGCACGTGACGGTGGGAAAGCAGAGGAAGAGAGCTTCGAGCAGGAGGAGCCATCCCATGATGCGGAGTAGCATGGGCACGTTGACGAGTTGACGGCGAGAGGCGGCGAAGAGGGTCATTTGGCGTCAGTTGAAGAGGCGTTCGACCTTGTGAAGGGCACCCTGAAGGCAGAAGACCAGGACGTGGTCGCCGGGCTGAATGACAGTGTTGCCCGTAATGAGCATGCCTTCGTCGCCTCGTATTAGGCCTGCGAGAGTGAGTTCGCGCGGTATTTTGAGGTCCTTCACGGCGGAGCGGGTGATGCGCGATCCTTCGCGGGCCTCGAGCTCGGCCACCTCGGCATCGGCGAGGGCGAGACATTTTGCCGTGGACGAGTCGGAGTCGAGGAGAAGCTGGAAGATTGTGCTGGATGCGAGGAGCTTTTTGTTGACAGTCTTTCCTATATTTAGATTCTCGGCCTGTGATATGAACTGGATGGTTTCGACGTCGGCGACGGTTTTCTTAACTCCGAACTCCTTTGCTGTGAGGCATGAGAGGATGTTGGTTTCACTGCTGTCGGTGAGGGCGACAAAAGCGTCGGTGTCGGCAATGCCGATGTCGGCGAGGAGGTCGGTGTCGCGTGCGTCGCCGTGGATAATTTCGCAGTCGGGACACTTCTGGGGGAGTTTTCGGCAACGAGCCTCGTCGGCCTCGATGATTTTGAACTTGAATTCTTCGGCACCGAGGTTGACCAGACGGATAGCGATGTTCGAGCCTCCCATTATGATTACGCGGCGAATGCGGTGGCGGGTCTTGCCGGTGAGCTCGACGAGCTCGTCGATGTGGTCGCGCGTTGTGGTGAAATATAGGATGTCGCCGACCTCCATTCGGTCGTCGCCGCGAGGAATGATGGTTTCGTGGTTTCGCTTGATGGCGGAGACGTGGAAATTGCGGTTTGTGAAGGCGAAATCCTTGAGCTTCATGCCTACGATGGGTGCCTGAGCACGGAGCTTGACGCCGGCGAGGATAATGCGGCCGTTGTGGAGCTCGAACCAGTTGCGCACCCATGTGCGCCGGAGGGCGGTGATTATTTCCTCGGCAGCGAGGTATTCGGGATATATTACGCGGTCGACGCCCATGTGTCGGACGTGCGCGGCATTGTCGGGGTTCATGAAATCGTAGCTGTCGATGCGCGCTACGGTGGTGACGGCGCCGAGGTTCTTGGCAATGGAGCATGCGACGATGTTGTTCGACTCGTAGGGAGTGACGGCAATGAAGAGGTCGCAGTCGGCGGCCCGAGCCTCGCGTAGTGCCGCGAAGGATGTGGGATTACCGACTATTGTCATTAGATTGTAATTGGCGTCGAGCTTGGCGAGGCGTTCGGCGTCGGTGTCGACTACCATAATGTCCTGCTCTTCGGAAGAGAGGAGCTTTGCGAGGTGGGAGCCCACCTCACCGGCACCAGCTATTACGATTTTCATGAGTGAGAATTGTATTTATTCGCCTCAACGACGGCATTGTAGATGGCATCTCTATCGAAACCGCAGAGGTGATGCAACTGTTCGGGAGTGCCCTGCGGGATGAACCTGTCGGGGATTCCCAGCCGAATGACGGGGGCACGGTGGCCGAGCGCGGCAAGGCGCTCGGCCACGGCAGAGCCCATGCCTCCGTCGACGGTGCCGTCCTCGACGGTGACGACCGGACATCCGGCATCGGCCACGGCCGCTATAATGGAGTCGTCGAGGGGTTTGAGGAATATCATGTCGTAGTGTGCGGCGTCGATGCCCTCCTTTCTTGCTCGTGCGACGGCATCTGCTGCGTCGGTTGCCACGGGGCCAATAGTGAGGACTGCTACGGCGCTGCCGTGAGTGAGGCACTCGCCGCGTCCTACGGGCATGCTGCGGAATGGGGTGTGCCATTCGGCACCCGCGCCCCGCCCGCGCGGATAGCGGATGGCAAATGGGCCGTGATCGGCCTCCTGGGCGGTGTACATGAGGTTGCGGAGGGCAGCCTCGTCGCGGCCGGCGGCAACAATGAGCCCGGGCACGGTGCGGAGATAAGCGAGGTCGAATGCACCGTGGTGCGTTGCGCCGTCCTCGCCGACTATACCCGCGCGGTCGATGCAGAAGGTGACGGGGAGGCGGTTGAGTGCTACGTCGTGGATTATATGGTCGTAGGCCCTTTGGAGGAAGCTGGAATATATGGCCACGAATGGTCGCATTCCGTCCTTGGCCAGGCCTCCGGCGAAAGTAACGGCGTGTCCTTCGGAGATACCGACGTCGAAGACACGGCTCGGCATGGCGGCCTGCATCTTTCCCACCGACGTGCCTGATAACATTGCCGCCGTGATGCCCACGATGGCGGGGTTGGTGCGGGCGAGCTCGACGAGGGTTTCGCCGAAGACGTCCTGATACTTTGCGGGCTTGGATGCGGCTGATGGCTTGGATGCGGCGTCGAGGCGCTCGCCCGTAGCGGCGTCGAAGCGGCCGGGGGCATGCCATGATGCTGGGTCGGCCTCGGCGGGCGCGTATCCCTTGCCCTTGACTGTACGGAGGTGCAGGAGTCGGGGGCCCTCCATGTCGCGGATGTCGGATAGGACACGCACGAGTGTGACGATGTCGTGGCCGTCGAAGGGTCCGAAATAGCGGATATTGAGGCCTTCGAAGATATTCTGGTGCTTGGAAATAAGCGATTTGAGGCTGTTGTTGAATCGCAGGAGGGCTCCGCGGCGGCTGTCGGTGACGAGGTGGAGCTTCTTCATGAGCTTGAACACCTTGTAGCGGAGGTCGTTGTAGAGGCGGGAGGTGGTGAGGTGGGCGAGGTATCCGTTGAGAGCCCCGACATTGCGGTCGATCGACATGTCGTTGTCGTTGAGGACAATGAGGAGGTTGTTGGGAGTGTTGGAGGCGTTGTTCAGGCCCTCGAATGCGAGGCCGCCACTGATGGAAGCGTCGCCAGTGATTGCGACGACGTTGCGGCGTGGAGTTTCGTTTTTAAGCAGCGACGCCACCGCCATGCCGAGGGCTGCGGAAATGGAATTGGAGGCGTGTCCGGCGGCGAAGGTGTCGTACTCGCTCTCGTCGGGATTGGGAAATCCGCTTAGCCCTCCGAATGTGCGGTTTGTGGAGAATCGGTCGCGTCGGCCGGTGAGGAGCTTGTGTCCGTATGCCTGGTGTCCGACGTCCCATACGAGGCGGTCGTATGGGGTGTCGAAGACGTAGTGGAGTGCGACGGTGAGTTCGACGGCCCCCATGCTCGAAGCGAAATGGCCTGGGTTGTCGGCGAGGGAGTGTATGAGGAACTGTCGTATCTCGTGGCAGAGCTGCGGGAGCTGCTCGACTGTGAGCTTACGGAGGTCGGAGGGAGATTCGATGGCGGCAAGAAGCGGGCCGCAGGTGAAAGTGCTTTCTGGGCTCATTTTTTCTTGACGTATTTTTTGTACATAGGAACAAAGACAATGATTGCCGATGCGACAATCACGAAAGCCGTATATAGGGTGAAGGTCGTGTGCAAGACGATGTAAAGCACCAGTCCGAGCCAAAGGATGCCCAGAATGAGAAAGCGCAGAACAACTGAGGTATTCATTGTCAGAAAAGTACGTTACGGCCATCGTCGCCGCGCCGGCGACGGCAATGGTCAGTGCAAAATTACAAAATTTTTAGCTGAAAACAAAAATAAAGGGGATTGGAGGATTGGGTATTGGAATGGGGAATGCTTGCTGCGCAAGCGGCAAGCCGATGAGGGGAAATGGGTGGTGTCAAAAAAAATGCCGCCGGTCGGGAATGACCGGCGGCATTGCGGTTGAATGTGTTTATGCTTAGTTGAGAGAATGCTTATTTAACGAGCACTTTCGACACTTTGCCGGCACGACGAACGATGTAGAGGCCGGCTTCGGGCTGAGCTACGCGTACGCCCTGGAGGTTGAAGTATTCGGCGGGAGCGTTTTCGTCGACAACGATGCCTTCAACACCAGCGAAGGGGTTCTCGGGGTTGAGGCCGGGGAATACGGTAACCATAGCGGGCTGACGGGGACCGTTGGAGAGGTCGAGGTGGATAGTGCCTTCGTAGTCTTCTTCAACTACGGTGTCGTTGTTGGAGCCGCCGTACATCCATTCGATGGGTTCCTCGAAGGGAATCATAATGTCGCCGAGGGTATTGTTGATGGAAGCCCAATCGAGGTCGGCAATCTTGAAGCTGGTGCCTGCAACGAGCTTGGAAGCACCTACGCAGTCGATCCAGTAGTTGATGCCGTCGTTGGTTTTGAGTTCCCAAGTGGCGAGGAGATCTTCGGTGGGAGTGTTCAGCCAATCGTTGACGGTGCCACGGATGTAAGCCTTGGTGAAGCCTACGGGCTTGGGAGTGGTTGTGGTGATTGTGATAGTGGAGAGGTCGGCGGGGATTACGATGGTGTAGTCGCCTTTCCAGGGAGTGGCGTTGTTGGGGCCGCTGTTCTTTTCAGTAGGCATGGCCTGGCCGAGGTTGGCTTCCTGATCGAGACCGGGAGCGTAGAAGGCTTCGGCGTTGAAGTCGTCCCAAGTGGTCGAGGCCACGCTCGACACCTTGAACTCGGAGAGGTTGTTGATTGTGACGGTGTACTTGCCGTCGACGAGCTGTACGGGGAGGTCAACGTTGACGTCCCAGCTGAGGCCTTCGCCTGCACCCTTGAAGTAGAGGGTCTGTGCGCTGGCGGTTGCGGCCATCATGGCCACTGCAAGAAAAGCGTAGAATTTTTTCATGCCAAATTTATTTATGGTTAATTAGTAAGTTGATATAAGCCCACGAAGGGTTTTCGGGTGCAAATTTAGAGAATTTTTTTCAACTTCAAAATTATTTTGAGATTTTTTTTGAAACAAAAACCTGAAAACTACCCGGAACGGGGTTGAGCGAGGGGTATATTATTTTTTGGATAGCCGAAAAATTCGTAATTTTGCATTATAATAACTAATTCAAACAAGCACCCGCATGTCAACACAGGGCGACAGCCTCCGCCTGGAGCAACAGCTCCGCCTTCAGCAGCGTCTCAATCCGCAGAGCGTTGCGCTGGGGCGCGTGCTCGAAATGTCGGAACCGGAATTCGAGGACGAGGTCAGGCGGGAGCTCGACGACAATCCGGCGCTCGAGGCATGCGAGCCGCACGAGTGCGAACACGGCGACGAGGAAGGCTACAAGGAGAGTTCGGAGCAGCTGCAACGCGCCGACTACGGCGACGACGACGACACGCCGCTCTATCTGAGCGCATCGAACGCCGACCCCGACCGCCGGCATGTGGAGGCGGCGAGCATAGCTCCCGACGAGGGCGAGAGCATGGGCGAGACACTGATGAGGCGCCTGGCCACCGAGAGCGAGCTCGGCGAGGACGACATGCACACGGCGGCATATATAATAGGCAACCTCGACAGCAACGGCTACATGACGCGGCGTCTGACCGACATAGCCACCGACATAGCCATGACCGATGGGAGGGAGCCCGACGACGAGGAGATGCGTCGCGTTTTCGAGGCCGTACGGAATTTGGAACCGGCCGGAATAGGGGCCGTCGACCTCCGCGACTGTCTTCTGCTGCAACTCGAACGCCGCGAGGCCGACGGCGACGCCGCGACGGCCGAACGAATCATATCGGACTTTTTCGATCTCTACTCCAAGCGTCACTTCGACCGCCTTCAAACCGCGCTCGGCATAGACAAAGATGCGCTGACGCGCGCCGACGAACTCATACGCAGTCTCAACCCCAAACCGGCCTCGGCCCTCGGGGGCGACCACGCGGGCGACCGCACACGGCATGTGTCGCCCGACTTCACGGTCGACTACGACCCCGCGACCGACAGCTTCAACCTCGGGCTGACGGGGCAGGTGCCCGAGCTGGCGGTAGAAGCGTCGTTCAGCAGCGACGGCATCTCCGACCCGAATGCAGCCGCCTTCGTGAGGACCAAGCGCGAGGCCGCGACAAATTTCATACAGCTCGCACAGATGCGCACGCGCACGCTCATGGCCATACTCCGCGCCGTGGTGGCCCGGCAGAAGGCTTTCTTCGCCGATGGCGACACGGCCGACATCCGCCCGATGATTCTCCGCGACATAGCGGGCGACACGGGTATGGACATATCGGTGATATCGCGCGCCACGTCGGGCAAATACGTGCTTACGCCACACGGCATATACGCCATGAAAATCCTCTTCAACGAGAGCCGCGAGGCCGACAGCGACGTGTCGATGCACCGCCTGCTGAAAGTCCTCGCCGACGCCATCGAGGGCGAGGACAAGCGCAATCCACTGAGCGACCGAGAATTGTGCAACGTCCTCGCCGCACAGGGCTACGATGTGGCCCGGCGCACGGTGGCCAAATACCGCGAACGGCTGGGCTATCCCGTGGCACGCCTGCGGCGGCAAATCTAAACCCGAAGGAGACAATCGACGTTTTATACTAAATAAAACACATACTTATGCCGACAAACACTGGCGCCTCGCGCGCCGCACATATCATCAGCGACGTGTTCTCGCCGCTACTCGTACCGAGCTACACCATGGCCGCCGCGCTGTGGCTCACGCTGCTGCGGTTCATACCGCTGTCGGCCAAGCTGTGGTCGCTGAGCGGGGTGTTCTTCATCACGGCAGCGCTTCCGGCACTGGTGATATTCGCGCTTATAAAAGCCGGCAAAGTGAGCGACACCGCCATCAGCGACCGCACGCAGCGCACGGTGCCGTTTACCGTGGCCATCCTGTGCTACGGCTCGGCGGCATGGTATGTGAACGCCCTGCAAGCCCCGCATTGGCTGACGGGCTTCTTCGTCGGCGCCGGCATCACGGCGCTGCTGTCGCTGGTGATAACTCATTGGTGGAAAATCAGCGCGCATACCGCCGGTGCGGCAGGTGCCACGGCGGCGCTCTACTGGATGGCCGTCCACGGCCTTCTGGGAGACGCCGGCATGACCATAACGTGCATTGCCATCGCCGTAACGGGCGTCGTGGCCTGGGCGCGCCTCTATCTCGACCACCACACGCCGGCACAGGTGTTCGCCGGGGCTGCGCTGGCCGCACTCGTAACTTATTTCTCGACGAGCCTCGCCGTGGCACTCTGAACTTCAACCGAATCAATCATCACGTTTCCAAGCATATAACATGACACCACGAGTAAGTATAATAATGGGCAGCACGTCGGACCTCGCTGTGATGCGACGTGCCGCCGACTTCCTCGAAAGCCTCGAAGTGCCCTTCGAGCTGCGTGCACTGAGCGCGCACCGCACCCCCGAGGCCGTGGAGGCTTTCGCCATCGGCGCCCAGAGCCGCGGCATCGAAGTAATAATCGCCGCCGCCGGCATGGCCGCCGCCCTTCCGGGAGTAATTGCCGCTCTGACGCCGCTGCCGGTGATAGGCGTGCCGGTCAAGGCCACCATGGGCGGCGTCGACGCCCTCTGTTCGATAGTGCAGATGCCTCCGGGCATCCCCGTTGCCACCGTAGGCATCGACGGCGCGCTCAACGCCGCCGTGCTGGCCGTGCGCATAATGTCGCTGGGCGACAAGGCGCTGGCAGCCCGCTACAACGAATACCGCTCGCATATGGCCGACAAGGTGAAGCGCGCCGACGCCGAACTTGCCGCCATCACCGATTATAAATTCAAAGCATGATGTCCGTCGAAGCATACGACAGCGCCATGCGTCGGCCCACGGTGCCGGCGCACGCGGGCGGCGTAACGATAGGCGCCCCCGCACCGGTGGTGATACAGTCGATGGCCACGGCTCCGACGCTCGACACCGAAGCCGCGGCGGCGCAGACGGCGTCGATAGCGGCAGCCGGCGCCGAGCTCGTGCGGCTTACGGCGCAGGGCGTGAACCACGCCTCGAACCTTGCCGCTATCAAACGGCGCGCCTCCGAGCTGGGATGCACCGTGCCTCTTGTTGCCGACATCCACTTCAATCCCGCCGCCGCCTTCGAGGCCGCCCTCCATGTGGAAAAGGTGCGCATCAACCCGGGCAACTTCTTCGACCCCGGGCGCACGTTCCGCAAGATGGAGTTTACCGACGAGGAATACGCCGCCGAACTCGAAGGCATACGCGCGCGCTTTCTGCCCTTTCTGGCCCTATGCCGCGAGCACGGCACGGCCATACGCATAGGCGTGAACCACGGGTCGCTCTCCGACCGCATCATGAGCCGCTACGGCGACGGCGCCGAGGGTATGGTGGAGAGCGCGATGGAATTTCTGCGCATATGCCGCGACGACAAGTTCACCGACGCGGTGGTGTCGATCAAGGCCTCGACCGTGGCCATCATGACCGACACCGTGCGGCTCCTGGTTGAGCGCATGGATGCCGAGGACATGCACTACCCTCTCCACTTGGGTGTGACCGAGGCCGGCAACGCCCTTGAAGGGCGCGTGAAGTCGGCCGCCGGCATAGGTTCGCTGCTCGTCGACGGCATAGGCGACACCATTCGCGTGTCGCTGAGCGAGCGCCCCGAGAACGAGATACCCGTGGCGCGCATGCTCGTTGACTATGCAGCCGAGGCAGCGCGCGAAGTATTCGCCGCCGGCGTGCAGGAGCGCCGCCGGCGTCCGAAGAAAACATCCGCCCCCGCCACATCGGCTTCGGGTACTACCTTATATATAAAGGAGAAGGCAAAAATCGCCTCGGCGCGCAAGGCACTTGCCGAGATGGAGGAAGAGCCCTCGCTCATTGTGCTGGATTATACCGACATAGCCGACCGCGAGCTGCTGACGGTTGCCGCGGCCGTCGATTTCGGCACGGTGCTTCTCGACGGCTACGACGGGGAGATAGAGGTGCGGTCGCCGCTGATCGATGCCGAGGAGGGCGCCGAACTGTGCCGCACCATACTTCAAGCGGTTGGGCGCCGGCGCTTCAAGGCCGAAATCGTGGCGTGCCCCGGCTGCGGCCGCACGCTATACAGTCTTCCCGAGGTACTCGAGGTAATCAAGGAACGTTTCTCGCACCTCAAACATCTGAAAATCGCCGTGATGGGCTGCATAGTGAACGGCCCCGGCGAGATGGCCGACGCCGACTACGGCTATGTGGGCGGCGGCCGCGGGCTGGTGAACCTCTACCGAGGCAAGGAGTGCCTCGCCAAGGGCATACCCCAGGCTGAAGCACCCGCCGAGCTCGAACGCCTCATCCGCGCCGACGGCATGTGGACCGAGAAAGGAGAGGAGCGATGAAGCTGCCGCAGGCCACACTCACGGTGCTGTCGTCGGGGCTCCCGCTGGTGCATGTACATCACCGCGCCGTGGCGTCGGGCATCTTCGGCATGACGGTGTTCGCCGGCAGCGCCGACGACCCCTCCGGCGCCCATGGTCTGGCGCACTTGGTTGAGCACACCATCTTCAAGGGCACCCGCAAACGGCGCGCGTGGCACATCATCAACCGCATGGAGGCCATAGGAGGCGAGCTGAACGCCTTCACCACCAAGGAGGAGACGACGGTGTACAGCATCTTCCCCGGGGGCGCCGTGGCGCGCGCCGCCGAACTTCTGGCCGACCTTGCCATCGACTCGCAGTTTCCCGACCGCGAGCTCGACAAGGAGCGCGAGGTGGTAATCGACGAGATAAATTCCTACCTCGACAGCCCCATGGACGCCGTCTACGACGACTTCGACGACCTCGTGTATGCCGGCAGCGGTCTGGGGCACAACATCCTGGGCACGCCCGAAAGTGTGCGGGGCCTCCACGGTTCCGACTGCCGCGCCTTCCTGCGGCGGTACTACAACACGCGCAACGCCGTGCTCTTTTACAGCGGTCCGACGTCGGCCGAGAAGGTGCGCGACGTGTGCGAGCGCTACTTCGTCGGTCTGCCGTCGGGCGAGCGCACGGCGCACGGCGGCACCCCCTTCCGCAAGGTGTGCGAGGGGCGCTCCGTGTCCGGCCTTCACCAGACGCACGCCGTGCTTGGCATCGAGGCCGACGGCGTGACGGGTGCGGGACGCTTCGCCGACGCCCTCTTCGCCAACCTCATGGGCGGCCCGGGCATGAACTCGCTTCTCAACGTGGAGCTCCGCGAGCACCGCGGGCTGGTGTACACCGTGGAGGCATCGGTGACTCTCTTCGCGGCCACGGGCATGCTCACGGTGTACTACGGCTGCGACGCCGACGACAGCGCGCGGTGCCGCGACCTGTGCTTCGCCACATCGCGGCGCGTGGCCGACAGCGGCGAGGACGCCCTGCGGCGACGCCTGTCGCGCGCCAAGCGGCAGTATTTGGGGCAGATGGCCGTGGCGTCGGAAAACCGCGAGAACCGCATCATAGGCATTGCCCGGCATGCCCTCCACACCGGTGTCCTTGCAGAGCCGGAAGTGTCGGCCGCCGCCATCGAAGCCGTCGGCACCGACGACATCCGCCGTCGCGCCGCCTCGCTCGCCGAGGCATCATATCTCATATTTCATCCATAAATACATGTTCCACCCTAATATATGAAAGCATTCTACCCTCTCCTCCTTGCGGCGGCCCTACTTGGGAGCGCCTGCACAAGCGACAGCCAGCACCGTCTGAGCCTTCTCGTGGCCGAGACACAAAAGTCGCTGCCCGAACCCGTGACCGAACAGATATCGGTGCAGAGCGTCGACTACGACCGCAGCGACAACATGGTGAAAATCGTAATCCTCACCAACGGCATGACCGACGACATCAACCGCTGGAGCACCGACAAGGATTTCAACGCGCTTGCCGTAAAGTCGATAACCAAGTCGGCGGCCGACGCCGAGCACGATATCGTAAAGGCTGCTGTCGACGCCGGCGCCGGCATATCGCTCCAATGGACCGACAGCCGCACTCCCGACACTACGCCTACGGTGTTCGACGCCGGCGAGCTCAACGAGCTCCTGAAACAGGTCAATGCCGGAAACACCGCCGATGAAGTGCTTCGCGACTTCGTATCGATAATCAACCTCCGTTGCCCCGAGCCGCTCGACGGCACCGATTTGGTGATGACCAACGTGGCTCTTACCGGCAGCGACATAGAATTTCATATCGATACACGCAACTACGACATAGCCTCGGCAGCAGCCACACTCCGCCCGTCGCTGCGCGAGGGATTCCTGAGCGACATTTCGCAGTCGGACAACGGCGAAGTGCTCTCGGCCATGCACGACAAAGGCATAGGCGTGGCCTATGTTTTCCATCCTCTCGACAGCATGGCGCCGTGCACGATATCGTTCAGCATCGACGAACTCATAGACAAGTGACGCCCAGTCTGTTTTAACATATTTTATCATTTTATTGAATCGGCCCTACGGTGTACTGTGGGGCCGATTTTGCATCGACAAAGCAAAACGGACAGTTGGGAGTATTTGCATATTATAAAATAAACGGTAACTTTGCAACGCTATTCGAACACGAAAGCCAAAAGAAATACATTTCCTACTGCAAATACACAATCTTTAGACATTTCGTTAAGAAACGTTGCGTAAATTATCTCACATTTCAATGCCATGCGCAAACAGCAGCAAGCAATATACATGCCCTTCTCCGCCCGAGTGCTCGCGGCGATGATTTTTGCGCTCGCATCGGTCGTGGGGCTCTCTGCCCGGCAAAATGCCACGGAGACGGTGTTCGAAATCAATTTTCCGATAAACAGTCATACGGTTTACCGCACTTTCGGCGACAACGAGGCCACCCTCGACTCGCTGGGAAGGATGCTTAAGCGCACCAAAGGCTCACGCGCTGCCGTGGAGCTGCGCGAGGTGAGCATGAACGGCACGGCGTCGCCCGACGGCCGCCTGACTTCCAACATCCGTCTGGCCAACCGCCGCATGCGCGCCATGGCCGACTACATAAGCCGGCGTGTACGGCATCGACACTTCGCTCATCACTCTCGGCGAGGCACGCGTGCCATGGGACGAGTTCCGCGCCATGATAGCCTCTGAGCCCCGCCTGCTCGACATCGTGAGCAAGGGTTCCGACGATTCGTGGCTCGACGCGGGCATACGCATGGACCGCCTGAAAGCCCTCGACGGAGGACGCGTGTGGCGCCGTCTGGCAAAGGATGTGTTCCCGCGCCTGCGCCGTTCGGTGGTGATGACTGTCACCGTCGAGGAGCTGCCCGAACCCGTCGAGTCCGAGCCGTGCCACGAACCCGAAGCGGAGCCTGCCGTCGCGGAGCCCGAGCCCGCTGTGGAGCCCGCACCCGCGCCTCAGGCCGAGGCCGCTCCCTGCCGCCGCTCGTGGCATGCGGCCACCAACGCCCTGGCGCTGTCGATGGCCATTGCCAACGTGCAGGGCGAGTACGACTTCGGCTGCCGCTGGTCGGTGGCTGCATCGGTCTACTACTCCGCCTGGAACTACGGCTCGGTGAAGCGCAAGTTACGCACGTTCATATTCCGCCCCGAGGTGCGCTACTGGCTCTCGGAGGGCCACAGAGGGTTCTTCTTCGACGCGCACATACAGATGGCGGCCTACAACGTCGCCCTGCCGGGCTGGAAGTACCGCATACAGGACGTCAAGGGCCATCATCCGGCCCTGGGCGGAGGCCTGGGTGCGGGCTACCGCCTGCCGCTGGGCAGCAAGGGCCGCTGGGCACTGGAGGCGCAGGTGGGCGTGGGATGCTATCATCTTGAATACAACCGCTATGAGAACGTCGACAACGGCCGCCTCGTCGACCGCCGCGAGCGCACCTTCGTGGGCATCGACAACGTGGCGGTGTCGGTAGTGTACAACTTCAACGCCTTCCGCCGATGAACAGCCGCAGCCTTCTCTCCATGCCCCTGGCGGCACTGCTGGGCCTGCTGGCTGCCGGCTGCGACGTGCACGAGTTCCCCGAGGAGCCCGCGCCACCCGCCGGCACAGTGAAAAGCACGCTGGCACTGGTGTTCGAGGACGTCGAGATGCCGCCCTACATCACCCTCGAGGTTGCCGGCGACAGCCGCCGCTCGCGCGCCGAGGCCGTGCACGTGGCACGCTACACCGTGAACGTATACGACGACAGCGACGACGGCCGCGCTCCCTCGCGCGCAGTGACTGCCACGGCATTCAGCACCGACCTGGCCGAGAACGCCACCAATCGCCGCACGCTCACCGTCGACGTGCCTCCGGGCACCTACCGCTACGTGGTGTGGCAGGACTTCAGCGCCCTCGGCGCCGCAGCCGACCACTACTACTCCACCGTCGACTTCTCGGAGATAAGCCTCCTCTCCGGGCCGGCCGACGACGACAGCTACAAGCACCAGGGCAACACCCGCTACCGCGACGCCTTCCGCGGCGAGGGCACCTTCAAGGTCGACCGCAACGGAGCCATATTCCTTCCCGGCGAGCCCCTGCCGCAGCACTCCGCCGAAATAATCATGCGGCGCCCGATGGCGCGCTATGTATTCGTCACCACCGACCTCAACGAGTTCATATCGCGCTACAAGACGACGACACCCGACATCCCCGCCTCGTCGGCCGACGCACCGGGGCGTCCCGTGCCGAGCATCGACCTCGACGACTACACAATACACTTCCGCTACACCGGCTACATGCCGTCGGTCTACAACGCGCACATCGACAAGCCCGTCGACTCGCGCACCGGCGTCTCCTTCGACGGCGCCATAGGCCCCACCGAAGGCAACGAGGCCGAGCTGGGCTCCGACTTCGTCTTCGTCAACGGGCACGAGACATCGGTGGCGGTGGCCGTCGACGTAATCGACAAGAAGACCAACACCACCATAGCCTCCACCAACCCCATCAACGTGCCCCTGAAGCGCGGCATGCTCACGGTGGTGAAGGGGAAGTTCCTGACCTCGACGGCCGGCAGCTCGGTAGGCATCAACGCCGACTTCAACGGTTCGCACAACATAAAGATATAACGACACATAGCCTCTTCTCGTAACGCATTGAAATTCAGCGATATAAAACAAGGAGGGGTGAATAAGAGACAGAATATTGAAAAACCAAAAAATTATTCACCAAAACTATTAATTTACAATGAATCACAAATTTCTTGCAATGGCAGCACTCGGCGCCCTCACACTCGGCGCCTGCTCCAATCAGGATGTGCCCGCTCCCGCCCCCGCCGAGGGCGACGGCACCGTGACCTTCACCGTGGCAATGCCCGCAGCCATGCACGGCCGCGCATACGCCGACGGCCAGCAGGAGAAGACTCTCTCCTACGCCGTATACGACGCCACCGCCGACGAGCTCGTCTTCGCCAGCGGCGACGGCACGGCTCCCGAAGCCACCGGCGGCCCCATCGACTACCAGCTCAAGCTCAACCTGGTGAAGGGCAAGACCTACGACTTCATCTTCTGGGCCGACGCAAAGGACAACACCCACTATACCTTCGACGCCGCCAGCAAGACCGTGACCGTTAACTACACCGAAGTCGACGGCAAGCTCACTGCCGAAGGCAACGACGACAGCCGCGACGCATTCTTCCAGGCCGTGAAAGGTGTGAGAATCACCGGCCCCATGCAGCAGTCGGTTGAGCTGCGCCGACCCTTCGCCCAGCTCAACTTCGGCACCGACGACATCGCAGCCGCAGCAGCCGCCAAGACCGAAATCGCCAAGACCGACCTTCTGGTGAAAGGCGTATACACCAAGCTCGACCTCTTCACCGGCATCGCCAGCGAAGCCAAGGACGTGACCTTCACCTCCACGGCCTTCGCCCCCGCGACCGAAACCTTCCCCGGCGGCGCCACCTACACCTACCTGACAATGGACTACGTCCTCACCGGCATCGAGCTCGAAGCCGACGAAGACGTGCAGAACGCCAAGCGCGAACTCTTCGACGCCACCATGACCTTCACCTTCACCGACGGCCAGACCGCCGACGTAGCCGTGCCCTCCATGCCCATGCAGCGCAACTACCGCACCAACGTATTCGGCTCGCTCCTCACCTCGCCCCTCGACCTCACCATCACCGTCGTGCCCGGCTTCTATG
>CABRZA010000045.1 GCA_902475285.1 uncultured Porphyromonadaceae bacterium | reverse complement strand
AGAAAAGTGTGATGTAAAAAAGAAAAATTGGACAAAAAAGCGCAAATAATTGCTGAATTATTTCCGTAATTCGTAAAGTCTTATTAATTTTGCCAAACCAAAGGACTGCGATCCTCAACGAAACAGATACATACATCATAAAATATATTTAAGATGGAATCACGCAAACTGAAAATCCGCGACCTCACGCTACGCGATGGCCAGCAGTCGCTTTTCGCCACCCGTCTGAGCCAAGGTGAAATCGACAAGCTCCTTCCTTATTACGAAAATGCCGGCTTCTACATCATGGAAGTGTGGGGCGGCGCTGTGCCCGACTCCGTAATGCGCTACCTCGACGAGTCGCCGTGGGACCGTCTGCGCATCATCTCGAAGGCCATGAAAGGCAAGTCGCTGCTGTCGGCACTGTCGCGCGGCCGCAACCTCTTCGGATATGTGCCCTACCCCAATTCGGTGCTCGAAGGCTTCTATAAAGAGGCCATCGCCAACGGTCTGAACGTGATGCGAATCTTCGACGCCCTCAACGATATCGACAACGTTCGCGAGTCGATACGGATGATCAACGCTCTCGGCGGCATTGCCGACGGTGCCGTTTGCTACACCGTCGACCCCAAGAGCGAGGCCCCGGCCGAAAAGCCCGGCCTCTTCGCGCGCCTCTTCGGCAAGAAGGCCCAGGAAGCCGAAAAGATTTTCACCGACGAATACTTCGTGGAGAAAGCCGTGGAGATGGAACGCCTCGGCGCCAAAATCATAACCCTCAAAGATATGGCCGGCCTTGTGACGCCATCTCGCGCAGCCTCGATTATCTCGAAGCTCAAGGCAGCCCTCAAAGTCCCCGTCGACTTCCACACCCACTGCACGCCCGGCTACGGCCTTGCATCGAGCGTAATGGCCATCATCAACGGCGTCGACATCCTCGATACCAACATATGGTGGTTCGGCGGCGGCTCGGCAGCTCCCGCCATAGAGCTCATATATCTCTTCGCCCAGAAGCTCGGCGTAGAGCTTGAGGTCGACATGAAGGCCGTGGGTGAAATCCGCAGCCGCCTTCTGGCCGCCCGTCAGTCGCTCAAAGCCTTCGACCTGGGCAAGCTCCCGCGCGAGTTCGACCCGCTCACCGACAAGCTCCCCGCCAACATCGAGGCCGAGCTCGACCGTGCGGTTGCCGCAGCCAAGGGCGGCGACGAAGACACACTCCTTGCCGCCTGCCACGCCATAGAGGAATATTTCGGCTTCCCCAAGCCCAACGAAATCGTAAAGAACGCTGAAGTACCCGGCGGCATGTACTCCAACATGGTGGCCCAGCTGAAGGCCCTCGGCGCCGAAGACCTTCTCGAAGACGCCATGCGCCTCATACCCATGGTTCGCCGCGACGCCGGCCTTGTGCCTTTGGTTACTCCTACGAGCCAGATTGTAGGTTCGCAGGCCGTGAGCGTTGCCCTCGACCGCAAGAAAGGCAACCCCGACTACTCGAACCCCTCCAACCAGTTCATATCGCTCGTCAAGGGCGAGTACGGCCATACGCCCGTGCCCGTCGACCCTGCCTTCCGCGAAAAAATCACCGGCAGCCCCGTTGAGAAGCCCTACGACGTGAACAACTACCGCAAGCCCGAGAATCCCGAGCTCGCCGAGTACGGCAACGCCCGCCTGGCCTCCAACCGTGAGGAAGAGCTTCTACTGGAACTGCTGCCCACCGTGGCCAACACCTTCCTTCGCAAGCGTCGTGCCGAAGAATATGCCGCCAAGAACCAGACCGAGGTCAAGGCCGAAGTGAAGGAGGAAGAAACGGCACTGCCTCAGGAGCCCATCACCGGTCCCACGCTCAAAGCACCCATGGGCGGACGCATCATCAGCATCGCCGTCAAGCCAGGCCAGGGTGTGAAGAAAGGCGACATTCTTCTGGTATACGAAGCCATGAAGATGGAGAACGACGTAACAGCCGAAAAGGATGCAGTGGTGAAACGTATCTTCGTCAAACCCGACGAAGTTGTTGGCTCCGACGCCGTCCTGATCGAGTTCGAATAAATTTGGCATACCACACAAGCCGTCGGGAACTGCGTCGGAATTATTCCGGCCTTCCCGACGGCTGTTTTTTTCATACACCATGAAAAAGATTCTTACATATATACTTCTTCTTGCCGCCTGCGCGGGGCACGCACGCCTCAACGGACTGCAATCGCGCCTCGACGCCGTGGCCGACAGCTGCGACATATCCATAGCCCTCATCACATGGCAAGGCGACACCCTCACCGCCGGCGACAAAGGCCGGAGAGACATGGCGTCGGTGGTAAAATTCTATCAGGCAGCCGCTATGGCACAGACGGTGCCGTTCGACACTTTGGTGTCGAAGCCCGTCGAGATTACCGCCACCGACCTTCCGGGTGGCACATGGAGCCCCTTGCGGGCCTCGACCTATGCCCTGCCCGACACCCTCGTGCCGGCACAGCTGCTCGACTACTCCCTTATGGTGAGCGACAACAATGCCTTCGACATACTCTGCCGCCATTTCCTCAGCCCCGCACAAATCGACAGCACGCTGCGAAGCCGCCGTATGGCCTCCGACTTCAACATAGCCTTCACCGAGGCCCAGATGCACGCCGACAGTACCCGCCGCAGCCTCAACACCGCCACGGCACTCGACGCCACAAAGCTGATGTACCGCTTCTTCACGGCCGACACCACGGCATCGTCGACTCTCATCAAGGCCATCATGGCCCGCGAGTCGCCGTTCGGAGCGAGCCGTATACCGGCCGGCATCCCCGCCAACAGCGCCAAGATATTCCATAAAACCGGCACCGGCTTCAGCAATGCCGACGGTAGCATCGCCACCGTGAACGACCTCGCTTTCGTGAGCTACGCCACCGACGGCGGCTACCGCTGCTATGCCCTCGGCATATTTGTCGGCAACGCCGCCACACAGGCAGCGGCGGAAGAAACGATAGTCAATGTATCGAACATGGTGTGGCAAGCCATCATCGTCGACGAGGCCATGGCCATGAACCGTCGGGGCATGGCGCCGGCAGCTTCGGGCCCCGTGCCTCCGTCGTCGCTTCCTGCTACCGACGAAGAGCAGAGTTCATGGATTGAGGGGTTGACCGAAGTAATACTCGGCGAAATAGTCTTCCCGGCAATCTTTGATTGAGGCGCCGTTTTGCAAATCAGGAAAAAATCATTAACTTTGCCAAAAATAAAGGAGTCATGTCATCATCCAAGCCTCAGGAAAATGCCGAGCTCACTGCGCAGCTGCGCAGTGCCGACACCGTGCGCGAGGCTTTCGGCAAAGTGATAGCCCTCTACTCCGAACCCCTATATTGGCAGATACGCCGCCTCGTTCAGAACCACGACGATGCCGACGATATCCTTCAAAACACCTTCATGAAGGCATGGCAGTCGATAGAGAACTTCCGCGGCGAGGCCAAACTCGGCACATGGCTCTACAAGATAGCCATCAACGAGAGCCTGAGTTTCCTTGAACGCGAACGCAAGCGGCGCCATCTATCGCTCGACGACCAGGAGGCCGAGATGGTGCAGCAGATTGCCGGTGCGCCCGACTTCGACGGCGACGAACTGGCCCGGCACCTCAACGAAGCCGTGGCCATGCTGCCCGAAAAGCAGCGCATAGTGTTCAACATGAAGTATTTCGACGATATGAAATACGAGGAGATATCCGAAATTTTAGGCACCTCCGTGGGAGCACTCAAGGCCTCCTATCATCTCGCCGTTAAAAAAATCGAACAGTACTTCGAAAATCTCGATTAAACCTTTTTGCCCGACCGACGTCAAAACAAGAAAACACCAGACAAGCATATGGCAACAAGCAAAGACTCAATACTCGAACGCGCGCGCGCGGCAGGTCTCGCGACTCCGTCCGCAGGCCGTGATGTGCCGCAGGGTTACTTCGACAAGCTTGCCGCCCGCATCGAGGCATCGCTCCCGGAGCGTCCGGAGCTTGCCGCCGAGCCCAAAGAAGCTCCGAGCCGGTCGCTGTGGAGCAAAGTGAGGCCCTATGTTTATATGGCGGCGATGTTTGCCGGCGTATGGTGCATGCTTCAGGTTTTCCACTCGCTCACGGGCATGAAGGAACTCGAACCGATAGATTCCAACCCTGTGCTGGCCAAAGCCCTTGCCACCGACGACTTCATGTACGACTACGTCTTGCAAGACATTTCGACACGCGACGTTGTAGACGATATGGTCGACGACGGTCTCTTTGACGACGAAACCTTCGACTTCGATGCCGTAGCAGTTCCCGATGCCGATGTCGCCGACAGCACACACATCCTCCCCTGACAATCAAACCACCGATATGCCTCACGCAATATTCAGAATCCTCATAGTGGCTCTTGTGGCGACGGCAGCCTGCCTCGGAGTTGGCGCGCGTCCGCAGCAGCCTCTACCCGACCGCGATAAAGTTATGGCCGAACTCCGGCCCTACCAGCGCGAGTTTATCAGCCGCGAGCTTGATCTCACCAAAGACCAGGAGCGGCGCTTCTTCCCCATATACGAAGAAATGAACGACCGTATCGACAGCCTGAATGAAGAGACCCGCGAGCTTGAGCGCCGAACAATCGACACCCCCGACGCCAGCGACACCGAGCTTGAAGCTGCGGCCCAGGCCGTGTTCGACCTCAAGCAGAAGGAAGGCCGCATCGAGGCCGAATATTTCGAGAAATTCAAGGAAATACTCACCCCGCGACAGTTGCTCAAACTCAAATCGGCCGAACGCAAGTTCGCGCAGTATCTCATGCGCCACCACCGCCGACTGAGCCGCACCCGCGCGGAAAGAGCCGAGTGAAGCCCTCAATGGCCTACAACGGCACCAACACTACCGAGCCGCACCCCACGTCGAGGCGCGGCTTTTGACTTTTGACACATGCCCAACATACTCAACATCGAAAACCTCACAAAGAGCTACGGCGACCGCCTGCTCTTCGGCGACATAAGCCTCGGACTCGAGCAAGGCGACAAGACCGGCATCGTTGCCCGCAACGGCACAGGCAAAAGCACCTTCCTGAGCATCATAGCCGGCGACGAGGCTCCCGACAGCGGAAAAGTGACCTTCGCCTCGGGCATACGCACGGGCTATCTGCCGCAGATACCCCAATTCGCTCCCGGGGCGACAGTGTGGGAAGCGGCGCTCGACAACAACGCCGACCCGCGCGCTCAGGCTGTAATGGCATATCACGCCGCCACGGCATCGGCCGACGACAAGGCCGTGCGCGAGTCGGTTCATCTTATGGACAGCACCTCGGCATGGGACTACGAAGACCGCCTGCGCGGATTGCTCACTCAGATGGGATTCGACGACTTCGACGCTCCCGTCGACCGTCTTTCCGGCGGCCAGCGCAAACGTCTGGCCATAGTGCGCCTGGTAATTGCCGAGCCCGACTTCCTGCTTCTCGACGAACCTACCAACCACCTCGACATAGCCACCATCGAATGGCTCGAAGGATATCTCAAACGCTCGAAGGCAACTCTGCTGATGGTGACCCACGACCGCTATTTTCTCGACCGCGTATGCTCGAAGATAATAGAGTTCGACAACGCAGATGCCTACATCGTGGAGGGCAACTACGACATGTATCTGCGCCGTCGCGCCGAGCGCATAGAAGCCATGGAGGCCGACCGCGCTCGCGCCCGCAACACCCTGCGACGCGAACAGGAATGGATGAGCCGTCAGCCTCAGGCACGCGCCGGCAAAGCCAAATTCCGCATCGACAGTTTCTACGACCTCCGCGAACGCGCCAAAGCACAGCGCGAGCAAGGGAACATACGTCTCGAAACCGCTTCGTCGCGCATAGGGTCAAAAATTTTTGAAGCCGTAGGGGTATGCAAGCGCTTCGGCGACAAGGTAATACTCGATGACTTCACCTATACCTTCGCACGCGGTGAAAAACTTGGCATCGTGGGCGTGAACGGCGTTGGCAAGTCGACGTTCATAAAACTACTGCAAGGCCTCATACCGGCCGATTCGGGAGAATGGAATCTCGGCGAAACGGTCCGTTTCGGCTATTACAGTCAGGACGGCCTGAGTTTCGACCCGTCGAAAAAAGTAATCGACGCCGTAACCGAACTGGCCGAGGACATCGAGCTCAAACAGGGCGTGCACCTCTCGCCTATGCAGTACCTCCAGCGCTTCCTCTTCTCGCCGCCCGACCAGCAGAAATACATCCACACCCTCAGCGGCGGCGAGCGCTGCCGCCTGCACTTGGCTGTGGTGCTGATGGCACAACCCAACTTCCTCATCCTCGACGAGCCCACCAACGACCTCGACATCATCACACTGGGTATTCTCGAAGAGTATCTCACGGAGTTCAAGGGCTGCGTGATAGTGATAAGCCACGACCGATATTTCCTCGACAACATCGTGGACCATCTCTTCGTGATGGAAGGCAACGGCGTGATACGCGACTTCCCGGGCAACTACACCGACTACCGCACATGGCTCGACGAACAGGCACCCAAGGCGAAAGCCGAAGCGCCGGCAAAAACCGACACCCGCGCACCGCGCGAACGGGCACCGAGAATGACATTCAAGGAGCGACGCGAATTCGAAGCCCTCGGGGCCGAACTCGAGGCCCTCAATGCCGAGAAAGCCGAACTCGAAGCTTTCTTCGCTTCCGACAGCGGCGCACAGCCCGACGAATTTGCCCGTCGGTCGGCCCGCTATGCAGAAATCTCCGACATCATCGACGAAAAAGAGCTGCGTTGGCTCGAACTATCCGAAAAAGAATGACACTGAAAGCTACCGCCATCGCCCTGGCACTCTCTGCCGCAATACTCCCCTCTTTCGCCACCGAAGCCCCCGATACTACGGCCCGACAGCACCGCTTGCGCCCTCTTGAAGTTCTGGGCGTAAAACAGATTCCCGACGGCGGCACTACCGTCGAAGCCGTCACACGCATCAGCGGCGCCGAGGCGCGGCGCACAGGAATCGATGCTGCCAAGGGCGTGAGCCTCGTGGCGCCGAATTTCTATATGCCGGCCTACGGCTCGCGCATGACATCGTCGATATATGTCCGCGGTCTCGGTGCCCGCATCGACCAACCGGTGGTCGGCCTCACCGTCGACAATATACCCTACCTCAACAAAGACGCCTACGATTTCGACATCAGCGACATCGAAAGCATAGAAGTGCTCCGAGGAGCACAGGGCGTGCTCAACGGCCGCAACACCATGGGCGGCCAAATCAACATACGCACCCTCTCGCCGCTGCGTGCGTCGGGCCTCCGGACCATGGTTGAATACGGCTCGAAGAACAGCATCCGCGCCGCCGCGTCGTACTACGGCCGTCTGCGCCCGTCGCTTGGCATGAGCATTGCAGCGCAGTACCGCCACACCGACGGCTTCTACCGCAACAGCTTCGACGGCAGCCGCCTCGGGCGCGAGAACTCCGGCTCGCTGAGATGGAAGACGGCATGGCGTCCGAACGAGGCATTCTCGCTCACCAACACGGCCACGGCGACCTTCGACAAGGAATGGGGCTATCCATACACAAACCTCGAAACAGGACTGACGGCATACAACGACACCTGCTCCTACCGCCGCAGCATGCTCGCCGACGCGCTCACCGTGGCGTGGGCCGGCAAACGCGTAGTGGTCACGTCGATAACATCTGTGCAGTATCTCGACGACTGCATGAACCTCGACCAGGACTTCACCCCCGCCGATTACTTCACCCTGCGCCAGAGCCGCCGGGAACTGGCCTTTACCGAAGACCTCTTCACCCGTGGCTCGCGCGGCATATACAGCTGGCTGGGAGGTGTATTCGGCTTCTACAAAAGCACCAATATGCAGGCGCCCGTGACTTTCAAGGACATCGGCATAGCCGAACTCATTGAGGGGCACCGCAACGGCATCAACCCCGACTATCCGATTGCCTGGGACACGCGCCGATTCGTGCTCGACAGCGACTTCGACATCCGCACCGGAGGCTTCGCCGTATATCACGAGAGTACCGTGAACAGCGGCATATGGCGCTTCGAGGCCGGCCTCCGACTCGACGTGGAGCACAACAGCCTCGACTACAACAGCCGCACATCGACAGGCTTCTCCACTTACCGCCGCGAGCCCGACGGCAACCTGACGCCTTACAGCCATACCCCGATAGACATCGACGACCGCGGAAAGGTGTCGCACTCCTATGTGGAGCTGCTGCCGAAGCTCACGGTGTCGCTCGACGTGCCCTTCAAGCCCTACATATCATTCTCCAAGGGCTATAAGGCCGGCGGCTACAATACCCAGATGTTCAGCGACGTGCTGCAACAGCGCGTCATGCAGGTGATGGGAATGAGCGCCCTCTATTCCTTCGACGAAATAGTGAGCTACAAACCCGAGCGCAGCTACAACTACGAAATAGGCGCGCATTGGGAAGCCGAGGGCGCCGACCTTCATGTCGACGCCGCCGTGTTCCGCATCGACTGCCACAACCAGCAGCTCACCGTCTTTCCTCCGGGAACGACCACTGGCCGAATGATGACCAACGCCGGCCGAACACGCAGCACCGGCGTAGAGCTGAGCGCGACATACCGGCCCATACCCGATGTAGACCTCCGCGCATCGTACGGCTACACTCACGCCACCTTCCGCACCTACAACGACGGCCGCGCCGATTACCGCGGACATCGCGTGCCGTACGCTCCCGAGAACACTCTTTTCGCGCAGGCCACCTGGCATGCCACTCCCCTCGCCTTCGCCGGCATCGTTCCTTCGGTGACAGCCACCGCACGGTGCGCCGGCCGCATATATTGGAACGAAGCCAATACTGAAAGCCAGGCATTCTACTGCCGCCCGTCGCTCTCGGTCGGTCTCGCCGCCGAGCACTGGAACCTGCGCCTGTGGGCAGAAAATTTCACCGACACCGAAAATTATACCTTCTACTTCGTATCGATGGGCCGCAGCTTCGCGCAAAAGGCTATTCCGCGACACTTCGGCGCCACCTTCCGCGTGCGCATATAAAAAATGCAGCGACCGGCGGCCGCTGCACTTTAATCAGCAAACAGTTAAGACTATCTGACGACGAACTTCGAGGTGCGGCCCGAAGCGCTGCGGCGTATGTAGATGCCGGGGCGCAAATTCTGCGTATCGGCACAGACTGCTACGCGCACGCCGGCAAGATTGAACACCTCGCATTCTCCGCCGTCGTTTGCCTCGACGGGAACGTCGGCCGTGTAGCGCGACTGCGGGAATACGGGAAGCGACGGGAACCAGTAGTTGGAAATCATCGGATACTCCATGACCAACTCTCCGCCTGCCGAATAGCGGCGCGTGATATAGATAGGGTCGGCGAACTTATGGAAAAGCGACATATAAAGTTCGCCCGACACAGGATGCACTCCAAGCGAACAGCCGTAGATATGCCAGTCGCCGTCGAGTTTGTTGAAATCAATCAGCAACTCGGTTGTGCGCGTGTCGACATCGAAACGGAACACACGGTAGTTGGTGAACCAGCTGTTCTGTCCGCCGCACCAATAGAGTGTGTTCGACGTCTCGGAGGCGCAGAAGGGGTCGGGCGTCCAGGCATACCACGAGTTGGCCGGGGGATAGATGTCGGCACCCTCTATCTTCACTATTTCACGCTGCAATGTGGCGGGGTCGACCCTCACTATGTATGGATACGTCGAACCCGAGCCCTGCACATTTTTGGCCACGGAGTGCCACAGGCTACCGTCGGCGGCGCGGACTATGGTGGAGCCTATGCCGGCAGAGCGACGCGGAGCTTCGCCCGTATCGGCCTCAACGGCCTCGTTGACAATACCCATGTCGAGAACATCGGTCACTTTGTCGGTTTCGGGGTCGATTACAAGAAGGCCGTACTGCTGATGCACGGCAAAAACACGCCCGGCGGCGAGCACCATAGTGCCGGTCTGGCCATAGTAGAGCGAGCTGGTAGGGTCGGAAGCAGGCTTGTCGTCGCCCACATTGGGGTTGGCCGTTCCCTCCACCTGGCCTTCGATTTCGATGGTGTCGAGGTTGAGGCGCCATATACCGTTGCTGGTTGATACGTATCCCTTGTGCTCGTCGATACCGAGGAAGGCCCGGCCGTCGCACTGGCGTCCCGACGGGTCGATGAGCTGCAATTGCTTTATGACCTTCATCGTCGAGGCATCGAGCACGGTGAGGCGACCGCCGGTCACGGTTGCTCCCGGGTCCTTTTCTTGCTTGGCCACAATGTAAAGGCGCCCGTTCCAAATAGCGCCGTGCTGGGCCGTGCAGCCCAGCTCCACACCGGGGTTTTCGGTCTGCACCACGCGGTAGTGCCAGTAGTCGCCGCCCGGTTCGTCGGGGAGAAGATAGTTGACGGTACTGTTCTGATGCCCGTACCAGTCCTCGTTGATGAATATAACGCCCTGAGTATAGTCAATATCCCCCGCCACGGCAGAGGGTACTGCCGTAGCGAGAGATATTGCAAGGGCTAAAATGAATTTTTTCATTTCAGAATTATTTTCTTTGCCATGCCGTTGTCAGTTACGGCCACATATACGCCGGCTTCGACGTCGGGGGTTACAGTATAGCTGTCAGCATCGGGAGTGAATACCGCTACCTCGGCGCCGAGGGCATTGATTAGACGCACGGTGACGCCGGCAAGACCTTCGGCGACCACCGCGCGACCTTCGGCGTGGATGCGTGCGGCAGCTGCAATTGCACCGTCGACACCTGTATTGGTCTTGACCTCCACGTTGACTGCGCGACGCACCGTGCGGCCGTTGCTCTCAACTACGATGCCTACGGTGTGCGAACCTTCGGCCAGAGGTGCCACTTTCAGACGGTTGCCCTCGAGGGTTACATCAACCACACCGTTGGCAGAGGGGGCACGGCGCACTGTGGGGTCAGACTCCTCGACATCCTCGGCTTCGATGAGCGAGAAGCGGATGTTGGTGTCGTGGTTGTCGGGGTCGGTGGCGTTGAGGACTATCTCCACAGGGTCGTCGTCGAGACCGAGAACGATATCCTCAACATCCTCCATCACAGGCTCGCAAGCGTCGGGGAACACAGGCACGGACTGGAACCAGTAGTAGGGACGGAGCTCGACGCTGCGGACTATGCCTCCCTCCATGCCGTTTATGAAGTGCGTCCAATTGTAGCGGTAGTGGCCCGAGGCCTTGAACTCTGTTGTGCCGGCGATGACTTCGCCGGTGCGGTCGTCGTAGCGGATAGTACCGTAGGCGCCCTGCTTCATACCGGGAGTATGTGCGTCGAGCTCGCTAAGCGAGGCAAGGAGTGTGAACTTGCCGGCGGCGATATCGAAGCGCCACACATTGCCCGAGCCGCCGTTGGTCACGCCGCCACCGCCACAGAAGAAGAGGCAGTCGACGGTCTGAGCACCCGTAAACTGCGTGGGACGCCACGAGCCCCATGCGCACTCAACCTTGCCGCACTCGGCCGGCACGGCCACACGACGGATTTCTTCGAGCGTTTCGGGATTGAGGGCAACGAATTCGGAAGTGTTGGTGGCATACCAAACCGTGCCGTCGGCCGACTGGGTTACGCCCTGAATGTTGGGATCTTCAATGGTCTTTACGATTTGGTCGGTGTCGATGTCGATTATGAGGAGTCCCTTTTTCTGACCCACTGCGAAAGCGTGGTGACCGGCAAGGAGCATATCGCCGACCTGTCCGTTATAAAGGCCGGAGCCTTCGAGGGAGCTGCCTTCGATTTTGCCCACGACTTCAACATTCTCGATGTCGATGATGTAGATGCCTTCGGTTGTGGCCATATACACACGTCCGGGACCGGCTCCGCAAAGTCCGCGGCCGTCGGCGCTCTTGGTCTCGTCGCCGAACATTATGTTGTCGATGCTGCCCAGGCGCTTAAGTGTAGCAGCATCGGCAACGACGAGACGGCCGCCGCCGGGCAGCGGGTCGCCGTTGTCGGCAGCCTGCTTGGAGCTCACCACGAGCTTGCCGCCGTAGATTATGGCGGCGCACGATGTGGCGCCGAACGACATGCCGGGGTTCTCGCGCTCGTAGGCCTGCCAGGTATACTCATATTCTGGCGATATCCAGTTCAAGCCGCCGTTGGTGTGGCAGAACCACTCCTCGTTGAGCATGATGGTGCCGGTGTTGTAGTCGATTTCGCCTTCGCGCTCGCGGTCGACTACATTGACCGCAAACTCCTTGGTAAGGCCGTCGCCGGTCTTGACCGTGAGCTTGCATGTGCCTTCGCGGTGACCGGAAAGCTCGGGCATACGCGTCATGTTGTTGTCGGTATCCCAGAGATTGACCATATAGGTGGTGGCTATATAGTCGGTCTTGCCCGTACCGTTGCCTTCGAGCGTGACGGTAACTGTATTGAGGTCGGGGTCGGCGGGAGTGAAGACAGGCATGAGGCCGGCCATCTCCTTGGGGGTAAGAGTGATGGCACCGTCGTCGCCCACACAGTCGAAAGTCACGTCGTCGGCCTTGACTTTAAGCTCCGAAGTCAGCGAGTAGCTTGCGGCAATCTCTGCGTCGAGGCTGTATGCAGCCGAAATTACTGCATCGCCGGCCGTGGTGGTGGTTTTTACAACGCCGGTGGTGGCATTGACGGTAGCCACACGGCTGTTCGACGTCGTGTAGCTTATCTTGGTGTATGTGGCATCGGCCGGGATAATCTGTAATTGATTGTCGACGTTGCGGTTGAGGCGGGCGTCGACTGTTGCAGTCGGGTAAGCCAGTGCCGCGATAGGACGCTCGGGATTTTTAAGCGACACCCGGCAATCGTTGGAGAAGACGTAGGCGCGGGCGCCATCGGCGGGAGTATAGTACACGCGGGCTTTGATGCTGCCTGTCACGGGTTTGAAATTCTTATATCCGCCCACTTTACCCATGTAGCGACTGAACAGGCAACTGCCGGTGACGGAAGTGATTTCGGAGTCGCGCACGAAATTGGGCTGCGCCACCGAGCCCGTTGCCGGACGCTGGATGAAGAGCGGGATGAGCAGGTCTTCGTCGGCGAGGGCGTACTCAACGCTCTCCGGCATGGTGAGGATTTGCTCCGAATCAAGGGCCGGACGGTAGAGCATATAGGGAAACTCGAGGTCGGCCACGTCGGCCACATTGTGGGCCAGCACGAGCACTGCGCCAGGATTGAGCCAGCGGGCGCCGTTGACTTTTTCGAATCCGTCGTCGATCACACGTTTCACATAGCACGTCCATTCTCCGGCGGTAGAAGTGTGATCGTTGGTGCCCAGCTTACCGTCGTGGTCGCTGTCGTAGGTTATGGTGAATTTGTTTCCGGCCGTCGTCACGGTCATGCGCTTGTCGGCATTGGCGATATTTTGGAGCACGGTGGCGAAGGAATCGTCCCATCCTCCGCTCCAGCGGTAGCCGTACACGAGATTCTCAGGGCCCTGCCCGTCGTTGAACTGTATGACGACAGCCGCATACTTATCGCCCTGACCTGCATAGAAATCAACCTTGTCGAAATCGACGGGCTGCGGTGTCACCTCCGCAGGCTCGTGCATGGCCTCGGCATAGTCGGCCATATCGTAGTTGAGATGTTCATTCAGGTCGCCGTCGCCCACTACGGTCTTGTCGCAGTTGAACGATATGAATTTCCAGGCGTTCACGTCGTTGTTGCTGAGGATTACGCTCGACATGCCCAGCCCAGAGTAGCCCATCATGTCATAATCGTTGCTGCCGATCCAGTAGCTCCAATAGCCGTCGTACCATGCGGCGCGCCAGCGAAAATCGATGCTGTATGTGTCCTCGGGTATCTTCCAGAAGTCATAGTCGTAGGCCGGGTAGCCGTAACGCATGGCGTTGAGCGGATGGTCGATAATGCCGGTGGTCTTGGCGCGGTCGATGGCCTCGGCTATCATATCGACGGTTTCGTAGCCGGGAGCGGTATCCTGTCCCATCGACGTGTTGGGCGAGAAATAGCCGAACGAAACAGCGCCGTTCACAGCCGCTTCGTCGAAGTCATATTCGAGATAGTTGAGCACGTCGCGTCCCGAGCTGATGCCGAGACCGTTGATGGTCGAACCCATCGAGCCGGTGTACTGAGTGAGCACTGTAAGGGCGCTGCTCTGCGAGGCTACGGCGCGAAGCATGTCTTCGCCGGAGGCTGTACCGTTCCAGCGATAGCCCCACACGAGGCTGCGTCGGTCGTCGTCCTGAAAGTCGATTACGAGTGCCGCACGATTGGCGCCGGAGGGGTCGCCGGCCCAGTGTTCGATTCGGTCCCAGTCGACCCAATCGGTGGCATAGGCATGTAGCGATAGCGCTGTACATGCACTGAGTGCAAGTAAGGTTTTGTTCATAGAGTATTGATTATTAATTATTTAATGGATTCGGTAGTGGTGGTTGGTATATATCGATGTGCAAATCGGCGGCTCGGCTCAGTTCAGTCGATGTTTCCCCGAGCCATCCGCAGTATTGGTTGATGCCTGTATACACCCTGATGAAGTCGGCTCCCGGTAGTTTCACGGGATTGCCGAAAGAATCGACAGCGTTGCCGATGTCGAATGAGTTGAGTTCGGCAAACTCGTTTGGATGGTTGTCGACGTATCCCCAGTCGAAGGCATACAATATATAGTATCGCCCTATACCACTGGTATCCACCGCATTATTCGGCAAAAGTGTGCCTGTAAATGTAAGCGTGTCGTCCGAAGTCCAGCGCGGATAGTAATCCTGGGCGTGAAAGATGTTGCGGGCTATATACCCCGAGCCCCCCTCGGAATCGGTCCACGGTATATAGCACAGGTCGTTGAGGTATCCGTCCTCGTCCTCCACGGGCTCATGGTACGGGTCGGGACGGCGATAGCTTATGGTATAGTTGTGGCGCGTGGCCGGATTGCGGTAGTGACTCCCGGCAAGCTCATACCACTCGTCGTCGGGCAAGCCGTTGCAGTTGGTGTCGTAGCTCACCATCACGATGCCGGGCTCGGCGGAGCCTCCGCGCGCATCGGGGTTGGTGAGTTCGTAAAAAGCGTTGCCCCAGATGCGGAAATCGTTCTCGCCCTCCACATTCATCACCGTATGGTCGAAGCCGAAAGTAACATAGCCGCCGTAGCCGCCGAGCGAAATCATGATGTCGTTGGTGCCCGATATGCACTCCTCGCACTTTGTGAGCATGTCGGAGTAGGTGTCGCCGTCTTCGTAGAGGGGCATTTCGTTGATGAACTGACCCGGAGCCGGGCAGTACTCATAAACCCTTGAAATGTAAGGGCTATACTCCACCTCCTCGTGCATCACCTTCACGTCGAACTCAAAATGATACGGCGTCTCGGAGTCGATTATATCGAAGCAGATGTGATAGTCTCCTTCGGTGCGCGCGATAAAGATATAGTCGCGGGTAGTGGCTGCTTCCTGTCCGTCGACAGTCCATCGGTATTGTGCGCCCGCCAGGGCTGGATGCAGCGGGAGCTTGCTCATGCGCGGTATGTAATATACAGCGTCGATGCCGAGGTTCACCATCGGCGGAGCGTCGTCGGTGCACGCGCCGAGCAGCACGAGGAGCGGTAGAATGAGTGCGGGGCGTTTCATCGGCGGAGGAAAGTGATGTGGGCGGGTATGTCGCCGGTGCGCACGCTCCACTTGCGACGCCCCTTGCTGTCGAAACAGTAGAGCGTGCCGCTGCTCACATAGTTCTTGGCGTCGGTCACGAAGATGTCGCCGGTCTCGGGATGAAGGGCTATTCCGTAGGGTATGGTGATGTCGCGCTCCGTACCGTCGGTGATGAAGTTGTCGGACACCACCTCTTTTGTGCGCACGTCGATTATGCCGTAGGATATGGTGTTGGAGGCGGTATACTCGTTCCACTCCGTGGCGTAATAATAGAGCGAATCGCCGCTCACAGCCATATTCGAACATGCCACGGCAATGGTATCGGTCACGGCCATGCGGTTCGAGCCGGGAACACGCGCCAGCACAAAGAGCCGCGAGGGAACGCTGCGGTAATCGCCGCGCGAGCTAACCCACAGCTTGCCATAGCGGTCTTTCTTCACACGGTGTAGGTTGATGCCGACTGGTATCTGCTGAACCTGCTTGAAGTCGATCATTTGGATTACCGACACGGTATTTTCGTAGTCGGGCACTCGATAGCCGCCGGAGTTGGCAACATACATGTAGTCGTCCACGATCTCCATCTCCTCGGGCTGATAGCCCACGCTCACCTTGCGTGTCACGGCGAGAGAGGCGGTGTCGACCTCGAAAACAGCCCCCTTGGGAGCGTCGGGGTCGATGAGCACGGGGCCGACATACGAACTTACATAGGCCTTGCCGCGATGAAAGCGCACATAGCGGCAGTTGGGGATGTCGACTTGCCCTATGCGTATGCCGGTGTGCGCGTCGAGAACCTCCACCTTGTGCGAGCAGTTGACCACAATATAGAGTTTCGAACCGTAGATGCCGATGTCGTTGCCGACGTCGCCGAGCTCCTTTATAACCGAAGGATTGCGTTCGGAATAGAAATTGCGCGAGTAGAGGCCTGTGCGGTAGTCGTAGAAGTCGAGCGTGCATTTGTTTGAGCCCATATTGCCCTCATTGACGAGATACAGCCCGCGAATGTCGCTCTCCGGGCGTTCGTCGCCGATGATGTCATACTCCGTGGGCACCACGAGTTCGTCGTCGCGACAACTCGTGATGGCCAATAGGAGCGGCAGAAAATATATAATATGTCTCAATCTAAACATCTCTATCCA
>CABRZA010000044.1 GCA_902475285.1 uncultured Porphyromonadaceae bacterium | reverse complement strand
GAAGTGGGTCATTCACAAGATGCGACAAAAGCCCTGGCTAAACTTTTTGACGGTAAGAAGTATTTCGACTATCCCAAACCCGTAGAATTGATAAAACGTTGTCTTGCTCTATATACTGCCCCGGAAGAATGTCTCGTTATGGATTTTTTCAGCGGCAGCGGTACATTTGCACAAGCTGTAATGGAACTGAATGCGCAAGATGGAGGCAAGCGCAAATATATATTGGTGCAAGCACAGGAAAAAATGGATAATCCAGCCAACGTGACATTGCGATTCGACACAATCCCGCAATTTGCGCAGGAACGCATTCGCCGTGCGGGAAAGAAAGTCAAAGAGGAAGCGGGTTTGCAAGGTCAAGGCCTCGACATCGGTTTCCGGGTGCTGAAGCTCGATACGACGAATATGGAGGAGGTGTACTATACGCCCGAGCAGTTCGACCCGTCGATGCTCGACGGATTGGTTGACAATATCAAGCCTGACCGCACGGGCGAGGATCTGCTGTTCCAGGTGATGCTCGAGCTCGGCATCGAGCTTTCTGCCAAAATTGAACGCAAGGAAATCGCCGGCAAGGAGGTGTTCTCTGTCGACGACGACTATTTGCTCGCATGCTTCGACAAGGACGTCAACGAGACCACCATTGAAGAAATGGCCAAGCTGCACCCCGCACACTTGGTGATACGCGATGCCTCGGCAGCCACCGACAATGTGCTCGACAACTTCGGCCAAATCATCGAATCGTATTCGGCCGAAAAGAAAATTGCCACCCATATTCTCTGAATAGCATGAAGTTCCAGTTCAAGATACAAGCTTATCAGACGGAAGCGGTAGAGGATACGGTGAATGTGTTCCGCGGGCAGCCTCGGCGCGATCTCCGGCACTATCGACTCGATATGGGGCGCGATGACCAGCGCGTGATAGGCGACGACGATGTGGCCTATCGCAATGCCGATGTGGAGCTTAGCTCGGGGCAGCTTCTCGATAATATCCGCGATATTCAGATACGCAACGAAATAGTGCCGAGCACCACGTTGGCCTCGGGGCTCGGGGCGGTGAATCTCGACATCGAGATGGAGACCGGCACCGGCAAGACATATGTGTATATCAAGACTATGTTCGAGCTCAACCGCCGCTATGGCTGGAGCAAGTATATAGTTGTTGTGCCGAGCATTGCCATCCGCGAGGGCGTGGCCAAGTCGTTCCGAATGCTTGAAGACCACTTTATGGAGCACTACGGACAGAAGGCACGGTGGTTTGTGTACAACTCGTCGAATCTCAATCAGCTCGACCAATTCTCGCAGGACAGCGGCATATCGGTAATGATTATCAACACGCAGGCCTTTGCCGCTTCACTCAAAGAGGGCGGCCGCTCGAAGGAAAGCCGCATCATCTACTCGAAGCGTGATGAATTCGGCTCTCGCCGTCCGATCGACGTTATCGCCGCCAACCGTCCTATCATCATCATGGACGAGCCGCAAAAGATGGAGGGCGCGGCCACGCAGGGTGCTTTGGCCAAGTTCCGTCCGCTCTTCGTGCTCAACTATTCGGCCACGCACAAAACGCGCCACGACACCGTATATGCCCTCGATGCCTACGACGCTTACCGCGAGCGGCTTGTGAAGCGCATACAGGTGCAGGGCTTCGAGGTGAGAAATCTCAAAGGAACGAGCGGATATATGTATATCGACGGCATGGTGCTCTCGCCCAATCACCCGCCGGAGGTGCGCATAGAGCTTGAGTGCCGCCGCAAGGACGGCAGCATCCGCCGCGAGGTGCGTCGCTTCGCCACGGGCGATTCGCTGCAGGCTGCGTCGGGGCTGGCGCAGTACGACGATTATGTAATAACCGAAATAAATCCCCGCGGTCGAGGCTATGTGACCTTTCTCAACGGCCAGACCGTGTACTGCGGCGAAGTTGTGGGCGACACCAACGAAGAGGCCATGCAGCGCGTGCAGATACGCCAGACCATCATTGCGCATCTCAACAAGGAGAAGGAGCTCTTCAACCGCGGCATAAAGTGCCTGTCGCTGTTCTTCATCGACGAGGTGGCGCACTACCGAAGCTACGATCAGGATGGCCGGGAAGTGAAGGGCACGTTCCAGCAGATGTTCGAAGAGGAATATGCGCGGATAGTGAACGAATACATCACTCTCTTCGACACTCCCTACGACCGTTACCTGCGGCGCTTCGGACCGTCGGAGATTCATAACGGTTACTTTTCGATCGACAAGAGAGGGCATGCTGTTAATTCCGACACCAAGCGGGGCTCCGATTTGTCGGACGATGTATCGGCCTACGATTTGATACTTCGCCACAAGGAGCGCCTTCTGAGCTTCGACGAGCCCACACGCTTCATATTCTCGCATTCGGCGCTCCGCGAAGGCTGGGACAATCCCAACGTGTTTCAGATATGCACGCTTCGCCACAGTAATTCCACCACGGCCAAGCGTCAGGAGGTGGGGCGCGGATTGCGCATTTGCGTTGACTGCAACGGCGTGCGGCAAGACAAGGAGTTGCTGGGCGACGACGTGCACCAGGTGAATCTTCTCACCGTCATTGCCAACGAGAGCTACGCCGCCTTCACCACGGGGCTTCAGCGCGAGACCCGCGAGGCCCTGCGCGACCGCATCACCGCCGCCACGCAGGATTATTTCACAGGCAAGACGGTGAAGGACGCCTCGGGCCAGAAGCATGTAATCTCCCTCCCCGAGGCCTCGACGATACTTGGCTATCTCTTTATGAACGATTACGTCGACGACAATGGGCGCCTCACGCCGGAATACTACAAAGATGCCGACGCCGGCGACCTCAAGCCACTGCCGGCGAAATTGGCACCTGTGGCCGACGACATCTTCCGCCTCATAGCCGGCATCTTCAACCCCAAGGCCGTAGAGGAGATGATAGAGGAGGTACCTGCGGCCACTGCGCCCAACGAGCTCAACGACAATTTCACCGACGGGCGTTTCCAAAAATTATGGAACGAGATCAACCACAAGTATGTCTACACCGTGCATTACGACAGTGAGGAACTGATAGCCAAGGCCGTTGAAAACCTGCGGCGCAATCTCACGGTGACGAAACTGAAATATGTCGTGGTTACCGGCGAACAGGACTCCGACAATGCAGTGGAGTTCGGTGCTGTCCGCACAAGCACGCGCGACCTCTGCGACGTGTGCACCTCGACGGTGACCTACGATGTAGTGGGCGAGATAGCCCGCGGAGCAAGGCTTACACGGCGGTCGGTGGTGAGAATTCTCAAAGGCATAGGCACGGCCGCGCTGATGTTCAGAAACAATCCGGAGGAGTTTATCCGCAACGTAATCAAAGGCATACGCGAGGAGAAAGCCACGATGATTGTTGACCATATAACCTACAATCCTACCAAGACCGAACCTTACGACAGCACAGTTTTCGTGCCCGAGCGACGCCTGAACATCAACCGCTCGCTTGAGTTGACCAAGCATATCACGCCCTATCTCACCTACGACAGCGAAGGCGAGAAGGCGTTTGCCGAATCGCTGCAAAGCGCCGAGGAGGTGCTCATTTTCGCCAAGCTGCCCCGCAAGCTGAAAATACCCACGCCCGTAGGCAGTTATGCTCCCGACTGGGCGATAGTGTTCAACGACGGCTGCGGTGTGCGCCACGTGTTCTTTGTGGCCGAGACCAAGGGCTCGCTCGACAAAATGGAGCTTCGCGGCGTGGAGAAAGCGAAGACCGAATGTGCCAAGCGGCTGTTCAACTCAATCTCCACAAATATCACGCGCTATGGTGTAGTCGACAGCTTCGCCCGTCTCTACGACATTATCGGCGCAATAGAGTGATCGTTCTCGGCCAGAATGCGGGCGGTCAGAAGGATACCCGTATTGCTGCCGTGAAGTTGCGGCCGGGGGCGTTGATGCCCGATGCGAAGGTGCGGTATTCGGTATCGAGGATGTTGTCGATTCCGCCCTGGAGCGTCACGCAGGGATGCGGAGTGTAGGATGCGCGGAGGTTGAGGGTGAACCAAGCGGGCAGCCCTTTGCCGTCGGTGCCCAGCAATGTTGCGTAGCCGATGTTGTCTTCTCCGTTGAGATTGTATCGGCTCAGCGGCTTGCGGCCGTTGAAGAGGGAGAAGAACTCGACGTGAGTGCGTCGGTCGCTGCTGTCGAAAGTGAGGCCCACGCGTCCGAAGAGAGGAGCCACATGGTCGAGCGGCATCTTTCCCTCTCCGTTGGTCGACAGAATGTCGCCGTAGGTGTAGGTGGCCGTGGCGTCGGCCCGGAAATAACGGAGGAAGTTGACTCTGAGTGATGATGTGATGCCTGCCACCCAAGCGCTGCGGTTGTTGCGGTTTGCGAAGACATCGCTGAGTTCGCCGTCGTAGTCGATTTTATCCTTTCCGTCGAGTGTGGCCGGGGCGAGGGCTATGGCATCGAAGATATATGAGCCGAATACGGATGCTTCCCATTCAACGATGCCTGCATTTATGTGAGCCACATTGAAGTCGGCGCTGATCGTCTTTTCGGGGCGGATGTGGGGATTGGGTATCACCACCATTCCGGGTTGTGAGTCGAAGACTTTGCCGAGGTCGTCGATGTCGGGCACTCGGTATGCCGATGCGAGCGAGAAGGCCATACGCCAGTCGTCGGTGGCGCTGAATGTGAGCCCCGCGCTGAGGCTGTATGTGGCGTTGTTCTGCGTGACCTTTCCGAATTTTTCGGCGAACAGGGGGAAGAAGTCGCGCCCTACGAAATTTGCCACGAGCGATGAATAACCGACACGCGCACCGTCGCTGAGGGTAAGGCGGGGGGTAATGTCCCATGTGTGCGTCACGAAGAGGTCGATGTTGTGCATATGGTTGTGTCCGTCGGGATATCGGGTGTCGAGGGGCTGCACTTCGCCGGTATCGATGTCGGTGCGGTGCGCAGTCGATTTCAGGAACTGCAAAGCACCGTCGATACCGGCATGGATACTGTGGGCGCCGAGGTAGCGCACCCAATCGGTGTTGAGGATGAACATATCGACGTTCTCGCAACGGCTGCCGAGCCAGGGATCGTTCAACTTTCGGTTGTGGCGGCTTTCCTTTATGTTCTGATAAGCCAATATGAGATTCGCACGGTCGGCTCCGAACATTTCGTCAGTGGAGAGGTTGTATGATGCCATCAGGCGCTGCTGGGGGCCGTAGTACCACTGGGCGAATTTAGGTTTTGAGCCTTTGAGGTCGGTGAGACGGTCGTAGCGTGGGATGTCGCCGGTATTGGAGAACTGGAAATTGAGCAGGTGGCGCACCCTGTCCGAGGAGCGGAAGAGAAACTTCTGCATCAGGTCGTACTGTTGATAGGCCGAGCCGGGCTGCCGGTAGGTCTTGCCGGAGGGGACTACGATGTCCTTTCCGTCGACATGCTCTACGGTGTACGGGCGGTGTATGTAGCCGTCGCCGTCGGGCATAAAGGGATTGGAGCTACGGCCGGCACGCAGGTCGCCGAAGCGGTTGAACGACAGCGACGTGAAGGATGCAAAACGAGTTCCGCCGATGTTGAAGTCGGCGTGAAGCGAGGTCCCGTCGTTGGCACTTGCATAACGCGAGAAGGCGCTGCCGGAAAATGTCAGACCGTTGTCGGCCGTCCGGGGAGCTTTTGTGCGAAATGATACGACACCGCCCAAAGCGTCGGAGCCGTAGCCTACGGAAGCCGGACCGAATAGTACTGCGGCAGATTCGATTATGGCGGGGTCGATGGTGATGACATTCTGAAGATGGCCGGCGCGGTAGATGAGGTTGTTCATCCTCACACCGTCGACTACCAGGAGCACTCGCGAGCTTTCGAAACCTCTCAGCGACGGACTACCGCCGCCCTGCTGGCTTTTCTGGACGGTCACGAGACCGTCGGCCGCGAGCATGTCGGCTGCTGTTTGAGGATTTGTCTGGGCTATGCGGGCGGCGCCGATTCGGGATACGAACTGTGGCGAGTCGTTTGTCGCGCCGTCGAGACGCAAGCCCTCAACTACGACAGGATTGAGAGTGATGCTGTCGTTCCATACATCGGCCGATGCCGAGGCTGCCACGCACAGCATCAGACAGCCAAATAAAGTCTTTCTCATATCTTACAGTTCAAATTCTTTCACGGCGGAAGCCGGTCCATATATTACGGCGAGTGTATATTTACCCTTGGGGAGGTCGGAGAGGTCGATCATCATCGGGGAAACATAATTGACCGCTTTCAAGAGTTTTTCACCTTTAGCGTCGAAGATACCCACGCGAGCGGGAGTTTGGTCGGGAAGTGTAAGGCGTATGCCGGTGTGGTGTGGAGTATAGGTGACTCGCATGTCGCGGAGGGCGCGGGCGTGATTTACGGGAAGGTCGGAAGTGTCGGCCGGACGGAACTTTACATTTACTTTCAGAGTATTACCCTTAACGTTGGCCGGCTTGACGTATACGGCCTGCTCAGTGCCGGGGTCGGTGTATGTCATGTCGAGGGTAAGATGTACGGGGCGCATTGTCGAGCGGAGGTCGAGCTCGAGGTTGTCCATAGTGAAGGTTATTTCCACAGGGTCGTCGCCGAGAGCGCCGTCGACACACATTATGTATCCCATGAGTCCTTTCACATCGGGAGAGGTGAGGGTTTCCCACTCCGAGCCGTCGTCGGCGAGCGCGCGGTTGCGTGTGTTGAAAGCGCTGATGAAGTATGCGCCGTTGCCTTCGCGGGTATTGTTGAGGTAGTAGCCTTTTTCGTTGAGGTCGCTTACTTCGTCGAGGTTCATGTCGGAGGGGAAGGCTATATAAGCCCACTGGCCCGGAGTGAATGAATACTTCAGCCGGAGCTTCTCGACGCTCACCAAGCCCGACTTGACGAGCACCTGCCCGGCGGAGAGGTTGTCGGCATAGACGGTCATTTCTTTGATGTTCAAGGGCCCGTCGAGTTCGATGCGTTCATCACGACGCACCACCACGCGGTTGGCGACAGTGAATGTGCGCGACGCAAGTTGTGCCGGAGCCCATACGGTGTTGCCGGGCTGGTATGCAGTCACGGTAACGGATGCGCTTTCGGGAGGAATGTTGAACACTTTGAGTGTGTTGCCGTTTTCGATTCGGGCATACTCGTTGCCTTGGGTAACGGCATATATTACATCGAGTCCCGATGATGCCGTGGCTTCGAGAACGACGGAGGTGGGCCGGCAGTCGTTGATTTCGAGGTCGGTGTCGGGCCAAGATATTGCCTGAGGGCGCTTTTCGCCGAGCGAATAGTAGAATCGAGGAGCACCGACGCATGCCACGTCGTTGGTGTTTCCGTCGCCGCCGTCGCCGCACTGGATGTATATTTTGGATATACCGTCGAGCGGAATGTCCCATTGGGTCCGCGTGTTCCATGCCACATTGCCTGTCTGTGCGAGTACCGTTCCGTTGGAGGCCGTGCGGAGGACGAAGCTCAGTCGTCCGCGCGTGGGATTGGAGATGGTCTGGCCACCGACATCGGTCACAAAACGCTCGTATTTGCTCAGGTCGCATGTCGACTCGACATATCCCACGGCATGAGTTCCGAAGCCCTTGCGGTATTTCTGCCCCGATATATCGAGGGCGCTTGTGCGGTCGTAGGCTATGTCGGCCGTCCAATGGTCCCATCCTGTGCCGGCGCGGAATGTCAGGTCGGAAAGGTAGTCGAAGCCGAAGTTCCCTTCGCGGTAGCCGGTCGACAGAGGTTCCGTCATGCCTTCGATGGAGTAGGTGATGCGGTGCACGGCGTCGGTCGAGGCATTGAACGGGAAGGCGACGATTTGCGTCTGCTCCGGGCGGGCGTTGTCGAAATAGGCCGATACGTCGACAGTCGATACGGGATTTAGGGAAAGGGCGTTGTCGAAAATCTCGATGTCGAGACTTTCAAGCCGTCGCCCCTTGGTGTCGACAAGCACATACGCCGTCGATACTCCGGGTATACCCGTGGGGTAGGATGTGAGTAGCTGTACGTCGGGGCACGCGTTGAAGGAGAAGGTGACGTAGGCCGTGGCCGCACGGTGAGTTTCGTCGCCGTATTGGGTGGCTTCGACCACAATCTCGCCCTTTGAGCCGAAGAGGGGCACGAGCTCGTTGCCGTTTTCGATTACGGCAAGGTCATTTCCGGCTATTATGCGGTAGGCCACTTCTCCGCCTGTGGATGCTTCGGCGCTGAGTGGCAGCCGCAGCGTGCCGGCGGGAATGTCACCCCCTTCGGTAAGGAATGTCACCGTCTGGGGTTCCTTGGCAGTCTCATCGGGGAGGGGAGTGTAGAGCCGGGCCAGCAGCAGGTGTGCGTGGTCGCCGGCGTTGCTGCCGTCGGAAAGGGCGTCGACTACGAGTGTCGATTTGCCCGTCATGTCGAGCTCAAGGTCGCGTACACAGGGTGCATCGCCTCGTGCCGAGTTTGTCTTGGCGTACATTTTCTGTGTTGCCACCGCCGTGCCGCCGCTCCAGGTGCCGTCGGTGAGGATTCGGTCGGTCCAGAAGCGGAAGGTGAGATTGCCGACGCTCCTGTCGTCCTGAATGCCGTATCGCGTTACAAAACGAGTGAAGGGACGGTCGAACACATATCCCACATGGCCCTGGGCATGGTTGGATACGCCTTTGTAGTATACAGTTCCGTCGACTGTCATCATGTTGGTTGGCGTGGCTGGATTGTCGACGCTTATGTCGACTTTCGGTGCGTGTCCCTCCCAGCCGGAAGCAGCGGTGGTGAACGGATAGTCGCCCAGCCACATGAATGTTTGCGTGAAGTCTTCGTCGATACACTCCGAGAGGAGGGTTGATCCGTCGGCCATCGTCACCTCCAGGCGGTAGGTGTAATCGCCGGGATGATAGTCGATGTCGGCGGTTATGTAGCGTCCGTCGACGAGTTCGTAGTCGGTACGGGTTGTATTGTAGCCGTCGGCCATTCGGAATGAGTAAGTCGTGACCGATTGTATATCGCTGCCTTCGGAGTCAATTTCGGCCTTGATTTGCCCATAATTGCCGTTATGGAATACGCCGAGAATATTCAACGACTTGGCGTTTGCGTCGGTGGCGGCCGCGCAGAGCGTTACGAGCCACAGAGCGTAGCGTAGCTTGCAGTTCATTTCACTATGATTTTGACATTGTAATTCTTTCCGTTCTCGTTGATTGTCACGACGTAGGGTCCTGCGGGTAGAGCGGCTTCGAGGCTGTTGGCCGTTGTATGGCGGCGCAGCATCTGTCGGCCGGCGACGTCGTAGATGCTCACCGTAGCGTCGCCTTGCAGGCCGGTGACGGTGCACGACTGCACGTCGGTGAACACGCGGTAGCGTGCCGTGTTTGTATGGTCGTCGATACCGGTTTCGATTCGGTTTGTGTCGATTTCAATCTCGAAGCGGTCGTTGTATTCACCCGGGGCGTCGGCCGTGAAGACGTATGGAGCGCTACCTTCGGTGAGCTGTGTGCGTGCGCCGGTGAAGGTGTCGCGGAGATATATCTTGGCATCAGTCGAGAAGCCCTGTATCTTGTCGGGGCGCAGCTCGTATTCGCCTGCGGCGGGTACTTTCACACCGAGGGCGATAGTCATGTTCTCGTTGGCGGGGCGGCAGTCGACCGACATCGGATTGCCGTCGCCGTCGAGGGTATAGACCTCCGGCGCGGCTCCCGACAGGCTCCACAGTTTGGCTGCATCTTCGCCGGCGGCATAGCGGGCGGTGCAGGAGTTGTCGATTTTGATTACCGAGCGGTCGGTCTCGGTGCCGGCACTGCATATGCCTATGCCGAGCTCGGTATCTTCTTCGGCGTCGTAATAGTCGATGGTGCGCTTTGTGGCGGCTTTCTCTTTTGCCACCGGCGTGACGGTGAAGTCGGCTCCGTCGGCGAGGGTCTGCACGAAATAGGCCTGGAAGGGATGTATGCGCTGGCGCGCGTCGTAGGATGTCATGTCGTATACCTCATAGTTCGTTGTAGCAGGATTGCAGTGGTATACATACTTGGTGACATTCTCTGGATCGTAAGCCACATTCTGGTGCTTGGTGAGGTTGATGTCGGTGAGGTAGGGGTTGCCTATGAGGTTCCAACCTTCGGCAATCTGGCCGTAGTCGGAGGGGTAATATTCGAGTTGCTCCATGGTGACGGCCTTGTTGAGCAGCAGGTTGCCGCCGGCGATGTCGAGGGTAGAACTCATGTCGGTATCTGTGGTCAATTCCACTTCTCGGTCGAGGTATCCGTCGACGTGCACGGCCTCAACATCGAGGGTCGATATGGGCTCGGTAGCCACGAAGGTATTGGCGTCCTCGCCGTTGCGCAGGGTCAGTTCGACGCGGGGCTCGATGTAGAGGTCGAGACTTATGGCGGGAGTCGAGGCACCGACGACATTTACAGTAAGCGGATTGAGCGCCTTGCGATTTATGCGGTCCATGTCGATGTCTACATATATTGTGCTCTCAGGGAGCGACATGTCGATTGCAGGCTCGGCAATGGTAGCGTAGGTGTTTTCTTTCACCGTAAGCGACACATTTTCGTCGGGCGCACCGCTCGACACCCTTACGGTGACGGGTATGCGGTTTTCGCCTTCGGAGAGCATGTGGCGCGTTCCCGATTTGATGCCTTCGCCGAAGGCTATGCCTACGTTGACGGGGCGGCGTGTGGCCGACGGTGCGACGAAGAACATAAGTTCGCTCGACTTGGCCAATTGTGTCGACGGAAGCCGGAATTCGGCAACGCCGTCGGCAGAAACCACACCCGGAATCATGTCGGCGAAGGGCGCCGTGTCGGCAAGGGGGCGTATGCCCATGGCCAGGATGTCGCCGGCTACTACGGCCGGGTGCCGGTAGGTAAGGACGACAGTTTCGGTGTCGGCCACAGTAGCCGGCACGGTGTAGGACAGAGTGTAGAATTCCTTGTTGAGGGGTACATGCGTCGAGGTGCGGGCGTTGAAATAGTTATAGGGTTCTCCGCCGAATGTGCTGACGTAGGCCTCGCGGTTCTTGCCGGCGGGAAATTCGAGTGCGATCGGGCTGGCGGCGTCGGTTGTCAGGACGCATGAACGGGCGTCGAAAGGCATGGTGGAGGGGGTCTTGTCGGTGACGGTTCCGTAGTTCTTCATACGGCGGTATCCGGCAGTCTCGCGGAGGTTTCCTTCGGAGTCATAGTCGTCCATTGTCACGCATGCAACGAGCGAGGAGTCGTTGAGCAGAACACGGCTGTGCATGTATTTCACCACTTCGGCCTGAGAGAGAGAGCGGTCGAAGACGAGCACCTGGTCGAAGGCACCGGAGAACCAACGGTCGCCGTCGGAGTTCTGACCGAGCATAAGGCCGCTGTACACCCGGCCCTTGTTGATGGTGCGTGTCACCCAGGCGCGGGTGCCGTTGAGGTAGTAGTCGACGCCGTTGGGTCGTACTACCAGGCCCACATGTATCCATTTGCCGAGGTCGGCGGGAGTGAGTGTGAAACTTGTGCGCTGCCCCCAGCTCCAGCTTTCCTCGTTCCAGTGGCAGCGGAGGTTGCCGTCCTGAAGATGTATGCCGGTTGCCACCGATGGACTTGCGCTTCGGAAGAAGATGAGTGGTTTGGTACCCGAGAGGACGGCGGCGCTGTCGATGCGCACCCAGCCCATGAGCGTAATGGTGTTGCTGTTGTTGAGACGTGCGAAGTCGGAGCCGTTGCCTATCGTAATGCCGCCTTTGACCAGGGTGACGGAATTGCCGATGTTGCGGGGGGCAATTCTGTTGACCACGTCGACGGGCATAGGTATCATGCGGGCATCCTGGCCGCGCAGGTATGTCGACACGCGCTCGTTCAGGGCGCCGAGTTTCGAGATGTCGACCGAAAGTTCGGTCTCGGCGCTGCCTCGGTGGAAATAGAGGGGAGCGTCGGTCCGGAGCACCGAGCTGTCGGCACTTAGGGTATAGGCATCGACGGGCTCTTTGAGGTTGTCGAGGAGATGCGCGGTGACGCGGTATGATGTCTTTGTGTCGTCGAATACTTCGAATTCACCTGTGGCATCGACGCCCTCGACGCTCAGCTCTATGGCAGGTTTTATGGCCACGACGAGGAGTTTTTTGTCGGCTACGTCGGCCAGCGAGGCGAAGGATGCCTTGAGCGTGCCGCGGTCGCTGTCGGGAGTAAGCTCGGCGGCAAGCTGCCAGCGTGGCTTCGGGGAGTCGGTGTCGTAGACATACAGGCGGTGGTTTTTCCGAAGATCGAATTCACCGTCGTAGGGATAGAAGTCGATGTCGACGGCAGAACCGATGGCTACATTGTCGAAAGGATGGATGGAGTAGCCTGTTGGAGCCGCTTCGTAGTAGCTGAAATCGAGATTGGAAGCATCGGCGGTCCAGTCGGCGGAATTGTAGGCGTATACGCCCATGGCACCTGGCTCCGTGGCGGTGTGCAGGCGCAATATGTCGCGGCCTTTGGCGGCAAAAACCTTTACGGTGTCGGTGTCGGCGTCGTAATCGGCGCTATGGGCGCTCAAAGGTACAGGTGTTGCCACCGGTGCCGTGACGGCGCGTGTGCGCGACATTGGGGTGCGTCGTGAGAAGGTTTCGCTGTCGGATGCGAGCGTGCCGCCGTTGAAGTCGTAGTATGCCACAAGGCCTTCGGCGTCGTCGGGGTTGACGGCATACATTTCGCGGCGCAGTTCGTCGGGGGTAAGTGCGCGGTTCCATATCTTTACGTCGTCGACGGTAGCCTCGAGTGTGGCTCTCTCTATGGCGTCGCCGAAGAGCGAGAGTGGTACGCTGTTGTTGAGCGTGGCGTCGGACATCTGCCGAGCTGCCGATGCCGTGGGGTGGCCGTCGACGTAGAGGCATATGTTGCCCTCGCGGCAGTGTGTAACGGCAATGTGCGACCACTTGCCCATTGTCAGCGCGCCGCCGTCGATGGTCCACTCCTGGGTTATGGCGGTCTCGTAGGTGGGTTGGCTGAACTTGTTGCGGGGCGAGTATCGGAATTTGAGGTGCGAGCCTTCGATGAAAAGGACGAAGCCCTTGGCGTCGGAGCCGTATTCATGCTGGCGGTTGGTGAGAATAACGCCGTTGTTCTCGGGCTTGATCCACATGTCGATGGTGAAGTCGTTGAAGAAGTAGTCGGTATAGCCTATGTCGACACGTCCGCGTCCGTCGGAGTAAAGGGCGTTGCCGCTCCGGCGCTCGATGGGCAGGCTTTCGGTTTCGGCAACGACGTATTCTGCCGAAGTGGTGGTTACGTCGGGCGACTCTCGCAGGGTGAGTTTCAGGCTCACACGGTCGCCTGCATTGAGCCGGCGAGTCAGGTACTGATAGGGGTTGTCGATTTTCTCGCCGTTGACGGTCCATTCGTAATAGTAGTAGAGCGGAATGGTCCAGTAGGTGTCGATGCCTATGGTGCGACGCCCGTCGCGGTGCGAGAGTTCTTTCAGTGCGAAGCCGTTGCGGAAATATCTGTCGGAGGGATGCTCGAGGTCGGCAACCCATACACCGCGGCCGTAGTCGGAGAATACCATTTCCTGAGTGGTGTAGTTGATCGATACATGGCAGTCGCCGATTTTGCCGGGATTGTAGCCTTTCACCCAGTAGCGCCATGTGTCGCTGCCGTTTTCGAGAATATATATGCCCGCCGTACCTCCGTTGACAAAGTACATGTCGCCGCTTCCTTCGTGGAAAAGCAACTGGTCGCAAGTGATGTCGGGGAGACCTGAGCCGACTTCCTCGAAGCGGCTTTGATCCACATAATAGCGGTATACATGCCCGCGGTTGCCGAAGTAGAGAATGTCGCTGTTGTCGGGATCGGATGCGATTCGGGAACCGCTGAAACGTGTGACGGCACCATTGTATAGCAGAGGTTCGAAGGTGTGCCCGTTGTCGATTGAGCGGTAGTACTCATTGTTCATGTTGACGCAGAATACCGTGGTGCGTCCTTTGTCGCGGCAGAGGGCGACATTGTTGATGTGGTTGATGGCCGATGCCAGAGGATAGCCGCTGCCGCCGTTAGTGCCGGGGCTGAGCTGCACCGCGCTGCGCCCTATGTCGTCGATGCGGAAGAGGGTGCGTATGGCGCTCTGGGGGTACGACTTCACCATATACCACGAGCCCGACACTACGTCGGCCAAGTTGTAGCGCGCGAACCAGCTGCTCATGGGCAGGCTCTCGTCGAAGCCGCCGCTGCCGCCGCCGCCCGAGAAGAGGCCGATGTTGGTGTAGGGGTTGAAACTGGCCTCCGAGCCTTCGTAGCCACGCCAGTGGCCCCAGCGCCCGTAGCGCCATGTCTGCACGTCGATGTCCTGGGTGTTGCCTATCATGGCCTGGTCGCCGAACTCGTTGACGGCCACATAGTAGTACATCATGTTGCCCATGTTGCTGCCGATATTGACCCAGGTATTGTTGGTGAGGTCTTTGTCGAGCATCAGCATGCCGGCATCGGAACCACGGAACTGGCGTCCGGACTTATGCGAGAGCACGAAGTGGTTGTCGCAGGAGTGGCGCGCATTTGTCACGGCATACCACGAGCCGTTAATCTGGCTGTTGAGTCGCGCACCCCAGTGCTGGTGGTAGAAGGTTTTTCCGCGGTCGGTGGTGAAACCGCCGCACATGGTCACGCCGTACATATAGTCGGGGTCGGCATAGTTCACGCCGAAGCCTCCGAGCCATCCTCCGGGAAGGTCGTTGAAGTGCCCGAAGATGGAAGCGCCCCACTGGGCGGTGTTGCCTTCGGAAAGGGTAAGCCAAGTGCGGCCGCCGTCGGAACTCTGGTACAGACCCTGGTACTGGGGGCTGCGGCTGGTGGCGAACCACATATAGTCGGGATTGACAGGGCTGACGCACAGGAAGCCGGGGTTGGTGGCAGCCAAAGGAAAGACCGACGTATCGGTAGGCCTGTCGGCGGCTGTACGCACCACGGTGCTGTCGCGGTCGTAGACAGTGAAGTGCATCTTTTTGAGATTATAGGTGCGCACACCGTTGACTATCGTGCTTTTCGCGCCGTCGTCGAAGTAATATATTCCTCTCGATGTGGGTAGGTATATCTTGTTTCGGTCGTTTCGGTCGAACGCTACTTCCTGGAACCATGCACCGCGGTTGCCGTTATCCGGGTGTATGTCGTTGATGGTGTCGGGCACTGTAACGCGCGTCCAAGTCTTGCACGTGTCTTCGCTGATATACACCTGGCTGCCCCATCCGCCGCTGGTGCATCCTATGAATTTCAGATTACCTTCGGCATCGCGGAAACAGTGACCGCGCTTGAAGCCGCGCGACTGGCCGCCGGGCACTATGCTCCATGTGTCGCCTCCGTCGGTGGTCTCGTAGACCCAACCGCCGTCCATGAAGCCGAACACGTGGTTGAAGTCGTCGGGGTCGACCGGAATGGAATAGCCTATCACTGCCCGGCGGTGTGCGCGCACCGGTATGTTGTCGGTGATGCATCGCCATGTTTTGCCGCAGTCGCCCGTCACGAAGATGCCGGCGCGCTCCGGGATGGCATAGAGCGAGTCGGGGTTCTCGGGGTGAAGCGCCGCCCAATGCATGCGTCCCGAGGAGGGGCAGTGCTCTACCGCCCGGAAGTAGCCGGGGTTGCGGATGCCGTTTTTGCGGTCGTCGGCATTATACACCACCTTGGGCCATGTGCGGTTGAGAATGTCGGCGGGGACGGCGCGTGCCACGGCGCGCACGGCCTTCTCGTTGTAGGTGGTGTCGACAAACTGATAGAGAGTATCGCCTCCGGCAGCGCGTCCGTAGGCCGGCAGCCACTGTTTGGCGTATGCTATATAGCCCTCCTTCTTCTTGGCTGAAGCCTTGTCGCGGACGGCGGTGTTCATTATTGCCACGATTTCTTCGGGTGCCCATCCGTCGGCGGCGAGCTTCATATATACCTCGTCGCGGAGCAAATCCTCCATTTTCACATCAGTGAAGACAGAGTCGGGCACTGCCCGGAGCACACTGACAGGGTCTGAAAGGCCTTTGGCGGCCCCGCTGCTGCGGTCGGTTTTGGCATAGCTGTGGGCCATGGCCGCACAAACTGTAACCAAGAGGGCTGGTAGCAGTCGTTTGAACATATTGAGATGTGAGCTAAGCTGTTATAATTATGTAATTTATGCCGATGGTGTATATCCAGATGCCGGACTGGAAATCCGATCTATGAACCACTACTGATCAATGGCTTGGAAAAAATTCGCGCAAAATTACGAAATTAATCGCATAAAACAATACCCTCTCTCCTCAATAATAAAAATTGAGTTAAATTTCTGCAAATTTCTGCAAACATTGCCGTTGGTTCGATGCCATGACGGGCGAACGGTATCCACCGGCGACAGCTACTACGAAAGCGTCGTGGCCGACCCCGACGGCAACCTCGTGGAGCTCTCTGTATAAATTGTGAATCAGTGCGGTGAAAAAAATTTGCAAAAGAGAAATAAAAGCAGTAACTTTGCAGCCGATTAAGCCAACGGGGTGTAGCACAGTTGGCAGCGCGCCACGTTCGGGACGTGGAGGTCGGAAGTTCGAGTCTTCTCACCCCGACTTGAAAGATTGGGAACCAGCGTAAAGGTTGGTTCTCAATTTTCTTTTTTGTTACTTGACCATATATCGGCTGTCGGAAAAAATGACTGCTTTACTTATGATTTAGATAAAGTTTTGGCGAACACAAACTAAGAGCCTGATTATTAAACAAGCACTAAAACAAAAGCGCTGACTCCTGCAATAGGGGTCAGCGCTAATTTTTAATTCGCTAAAAAGTTTTATCTGACAGCAATGATTGCATATTT
>CABRZA010000043.1 GCA_902475285.1 uncultured Porphyromonadaceae bacterium | reverse complement strand
CACGACATGGGCAGAGTATATGGATTATTATCGGAATCATCACCCCCAAATGACTCTTACCCGGCATCAATACGGGAACTTCGGACCGGCTGTGATTCTGAACGACTACGAGACTTTCATAGATAAGGTATATCATGCAATTATGGCCTTGTAAGGTGTTTAAATATTGAATGTTATGAAGAAGATATTGGTGGCTTTTGCGATGGCTTTGCCTTTGTTGGCCGGGGCGGTGGCGCCGGTGACGGTGGACTACGACGCGTCGGTGTGGGTGAACGCTTCGACGGGCGACCTGGCACCTTATATGATAGGGTCGTGGAACTACGGGCGCATCACGGGGGCCAGCGGCGTGTGGCAGACAGGGCGTGCGGAGAAGCGCATGACACTCGACCGGCGTTTCAACTGGGGCGCGGGCGTGGAGTATGCCCTGGGCTACGGCACAGCGGCCGACTATGCCCGCTATGAGCCTACGGCGACGTGGGGCTCGACGGCGGTGCGCCAGGCGCCGGCACGCTTGCAGCAGCTGTATGCCGAGCTGAAATACCGCGGTGTGTATATCACCGCGGGCATGAAGGAGCGTCATTCGGGCATAGTGGACGACGCGCTCTCTTCGGGCGACCTCACGCGCAGCAACAACAGCCGTCCGATACCCGGCGTGGGCGCGGGCTTCGTCGACTTCCAGAATATACCCTTCACCAACGGATGGGTGCAGATCGACGGCGAGATAATGTACGGCCGCATGACCGACGGCGGCTTCCGCGACAAGACCTTCAATCATTTTTCGGGCCTTGTGTCGGACAATCTGAACTATACCTACAAGCGCTGCTACTTCCGCACTAAGCCGTCGCAGCCGCTGTCGGTTACCGTGGGTATGCAGACGGCCGGCATCTTCGGCGGCTCTACCACGTGGTACCGCGCCGGCAAGGTGACGCGGACGGAAACCCGCGGTTTCCATGTGAAGGATATCTTCAAGATGTTCTTCCCCACCGAGGGCGGCGAGGACTACTATGCAGGCAGTTCGCTGGGGTCGTGGGACTTCAAGGCGCGCTATGCCTTCCGCTCGGGGGCCGAACTCAACGTCTACTTCGAATGGCCGTGGGAAGACGGTTCGGGTATAGGGCGCCGCAACGGCTGGGACGGCGTGTGGGGCGTGCAGTACAACTTCGCGCGGCGCGGCTGGGTCGACAAGGTGCTCTTCGAGTGGGTCGACTTCACCAACCAGGGCGGCCCAATCCATTTCTCGCACACCGACTATGCGGGCACTACAATCGATGGCCACGCCACCGGCGGCGACGACTACTACAACAACGGTTATTACGGCCCCTATTCCTACTACGGCATGAGCATAGGCACGCCCTTTGTGGTGAGTCCGCTCTACAACCTCGGGGGCGAACCCGAATATATCCATAACCGTGCGCGGGGCTTTCATGCCGCCGTGGCCGGAACACCTGCCGAGGGCATAACGTATACCTTTATGGTTGGCTGGCAGCAGGCCGGGGGCTCGGGCCGACAGCCGGCACGGCGCATTGAAAGCAGCACGTCGGCCCGTCTGGCCTGCCGCTGGGTGCTTCCTCGCATGCCCGAGCTGTCGCTCCGCGCCGAAGTGGCCTTCGACGCGGGCAAGCTGCGCGGCAACAATTTCGGTATGCTCGCCGGCGTGACATACAGCGGCAACATCACTTTCGCAAAAGACAGCAAATGAAACACTTTACAGCATACATCCTTCTGTGCCTCAGCCTCCTGACGGCCGGCTGCACGCAGAACGACGGCCATATAGGCGAGCTTTTCGGCTCGTGGGCCATGACGGAGTACACCGTCGACGGCGAGGAGGTGACCTTTCCCGACGGCGCCTACACCACGATGTCGTATCAGAGCGACCTCGTGCGCTTCAAATATATCTGCACCGCCACCGACGACATGCGCAACTCCTTCGGCACATGGCAGCGCACGGCGGGGATGATAACATTCAATTTCACCCATCACAACGGCGGCGAAGAGCCGGGAGTGGGCGGCTACCGCGCCCCGGAATGGCTGGGGCTTCCGGCGTCGGGCATCTTCGACATGGACATCGCCGTGAAAGGTAAACATTTAACATTGATATGGGTCGACGGCGGCCGCCGACACATATATAAATTCGAACGGACATGGTAGACAATAAAACGGTGGTAGTCACCGGCGCCGACGGTTTCATCGGCTCGCATCTTACAGAAGCGTTGCTGGCCCGCGGCTACAATGTACGCGCGCTGGCGCAGTACAACTCGTTCAACAACTGGGGTTGGCTCGAAGAGGTGGCGCCCAGGCCGGGTCTCGAAGTGGTGTGCGGCGATGTGCGCGACCCCGACTTCTGCCTCGATCTCTGCCGCGGCGCCGACACGATATACCACTTGGCGGCCCTGATAGCCATACCTTACAGCTATGTGGCGCCCGAGAGTTATGTCGACACAAACATAAAGGGCACAGTGAACATGTGCCGCGCCGCCCGCCACAACGGTGTGCGGCGCATAGTGGTTACATCGACGAGCGAAGTCTACGGTACGGCACGCTATGTGCCAATCGACGAGGCTCATCCGCGGCAGCCGCAGTCGCCTTACAGCGCCACTAAAATCAGTGCCGACGCCATGGCGCAGAGTTTCTACCTCACCTACGGCCTTCCGGTGGTGACTGCGCGCCCCTTCAACACCTACGGCCCGCGCCAGAGCGCCCGCGCCATCATACCCACCATCATCACGCAGATAGCCACGGGCCACGACAAGATAAAGCTCGGCGACCTCACGCCGACGCGCGACTTCAACTTCGTGGCCGACACCGCCGCGGGCTTCATAGCCCTGGGCGAGACGCCCGGCATCGAGGGGCGCGACATCAACATCGCCACGGGCACCGAGGTGAGCATGCGGGAGGTGTTCGAGACCATAGTGAGGCTGATGGGCCGCGAAGTCGACGAGGTGCTCGACCCGCAGCGTCTGCGCCCCAAGAACAGCGAGGTGAACCGCCTTTGCGGCGACAACCGACTGATTACCAGTCTTACCGACTGGCGCCCGACGCATACTCTCGAGCAGGGCTTGCAGAAGACCATAGAGTGGATATGCCGGCCGGAGAACTTGGCCAAGTATAAACCCGACATCTACAACCGATGAGCGGCAGCAGGATCAACATACTCATGCTCGGTGGCGCCAAGCGCGTGGAAATCACGCGCCTGCTCAAGCGTGCTGCCCTCGCCGAGGGGCTCGAATGCCATGTGACTGCTTACGAGCTCGACGCCCACAGCCCCATCGCCCTCGAGGGCGACGCCGTGGAGGGCCTCCGCTGGTCGGACCCCGGGCTGATGAACGAGCTCATGGACACGGTGGTCGACCGCGACATCGACATCATACTTCCTTTTGTCGACCCCGCCGTGAGTATCGCCGCCGAGGTGGCTTCACGCACGGCAGTGTTCACGCCCACATCGCCCAAGAAGTTGACCGACAGAATGTTCGATAAGGTGGCCGCAGCCGAGTTTTTCGAGCGCCACGGCATAGCCATACCGGCCACATATACCGACGGAGCATCGTGCGGAAAGCTCATCGCCAAGCCACGCTACGGGTCGGCATCGAAGGGCATAGTGCTTATCGACAGCCTCCCCAAGCTCTACGAGCTGCGCAGCCGCGGTGCCGACAAGTACCTCATTCAGGAGCGTATAGACCACCGCGAGGAACTCACGGTGGACTGCTACGCGGGCATGGCTACGGGTGAGATACTTGCCGTCAGCCCCCGCCTGCGCGCCGAGGTTAGCGGCGGCGAGGTGGTGCGCACCGAAACCGTCGACGACCCCGCCGCCGTCGCCCTCGCCAAGCAAGTGTTGACAGCCGGCGGTTTGCGTGGCGCCGTGACCGTGCAGCTCATCCGCGACCTCGACACGGGGCGCCTGATGGTGATGGAGGTAAATCCGCGCTTAGGCGGCGGCGTGACGGCGTCGATACATGCCGGCGCCGACATAGCTTCGCTTATCGTCCGCGACAGCCGCGGGCTCACGCTGTCTCCCGTCGCCGCCACGCCGGGCGTGGAGACCGTGCGTTATCTTGCCGACGTGGTGTTCTATCCCGATAGAGCCGGTTCGACAATAAGTGTTGACGGCAGGGACGCATAGCGCGGAGCGAATTTCGGCCTGTGAGGAAGGAGTTTACTGGATGTACACGACTGATGAACAGACAGAAAGTCGCCCGCGATATGCGAGGCGATGGTAATTTTAATCATAAGCAAATGGACAATCCTTTTGTTTGACTCTATATATTTGTAACACTATCTATTTCGACTAAAATAAATGTTACTTCACCGCGGCCCTCGTTGGCGCTTTTCATCAGGTCTATCGGTCACGATGGAGCCCCATCGCTCCTTCAGGCCCTGAAGAAAATCGCTCAACGATTGGCCGCCCTGCCGTTAACACTTATTGTCGAACCGGCTCTAAAATGAACCTCGATAAATCTGACAAAGTAATAATCATAGCCGAAGCCGGCGTTAACCACAACGGCTCCATGGAGCTTGCGCGCCGCATGGTGCGTGCCGCCGCCGAGGCCGGCGCCGACTTCGTGAAATTCCAGACGGCTGTTCCCGAACTCGTCATTTCGGCCTATGCCCCCAAGGCCGAATATCAGAAGGAAACCACGGGCAGCGCCGAGAGCCAGCTCGAAATGTGCCGCGCCATACATCTGCCCCTCAGTGCCTATGCCGAGTTGGCCGAGTTGTGCCGCCGCGAGGGCATAGGCTTCATGAGCACGCCCTTCGACCTCGTGTCGATCGACTGTCTCGCACCCTTGGGCATGGAATACTGGAAGATACCGTCGGGCGAAATAACCAACCTTCCCTATCTGCGCAAAATCGGCGCGCGCGGCGAGAAGGTGATAATGTCGACGGGCATGGCCACGCTGGCCGAGGTGGCGCAGGCCGTCGACATACTCGAAAGCGCCGGCACTCCGCGCAGCAACATATGGCTTCTGCACTGCACCACGCAGTACCCCGCGCCCTATGCCTCGGTCAATCTCCGCGCCATGGCCGCCCTCGGCACCCTCGGCTGTGCCGGCGTGGGCTACAGCGACCACACGCAGGGCATCGAGGTTTCAGTCGCCGCCGTGGCCATGGGAGCCCGGGTGATAGAGAAGCATTTTACCCTCGACCGCACGATGGAGGGGCCCGACCACCGTGCGTCGCTCGAACCCGACGAGCTTGCCGCCCTCGTGTCGGCCTGCCGGCATGTGGAGGCGGCCCTCGGCGACGGTGTGAAGGATGTTGCCGACGCCGAGCGGCCCAACATCGAAGTGGCGCGCAAGAGCATCGTGGCATCGCGCGCGATAGCCGCCGGCGAGATTTTTACGGAAGGCAACATCACCGTGAAGCGCCCCGGCAACGGCCTCTCGCCCCTCCTCTGGGACAAAGTCCTCGGCCTCGCCGCCCCCCGCTCCTTCTCCCCCGACGAACTGATAGAGATATGAATGTGGCGGCCGATCGCGGCCGACTGTTGGCACGGCAATTTCTTATGCTGATTATTTTTTAAGGGAGGAACAATAATTGAGCAAAAAGTGTTAATTTTGCAGTGACGTAGCGGCGGCATGTGGCCGTCGCCGGTGTCGATGTTAGGGTCATGACCATAAAACACTTACTATCAATTGCCTCGCTGGCGGCAGCGTTTGCAGTGCAAGGCGCGGGGACACATTATTCGTTCGCACAATGCGAAGGTTCGCTCACGCCTTATCCCGAGCCTGAGCTCCACTATGCCGTGCCCGATACTCTCACGCCTGTTTTTGTGAACCATGTGGGGCGCCACGGTGCACGCTATCCGGCGTCGGGTGCCAACTGTCTTGCCCTGCGGCGTCTGCTCGACCGTGCCGACTCGCTGGGCACCATCACTCCGCTGGGGCGCGAGCTCCAGGCGCTCAACGAGGCCGTAATCACCGAATCGAACAGCCGCTGGGGCGCCCTCGACTCGCTCGGTATGGCCGAGCAGAGCGGTATTGCGGCGCGAATGTTCTACAACTACACCGAAATCTTCGGCGGCGACGGAGTGGTGCAGGCTCTGTCGAGCTACTCTCCGCGGTCGATGATGAGCATGTACTCCTTCACGCACAGCCTCGACCGGCTCAACAACCGCTTGACCTTCACCACATCGACCGGACGCCTCAACTCGTCGCTGATGCGCCCCTTCGACACCTGTCAGGACTATCTCGACTTCCGTCGCGACAAGGCATGGGAACCGGCCTATAAGGAATACTTCGCGGCCACCGCTCCCACGTCGGCCGCACGCCGTGTGCTCGGCGACGCCTTCCCCTTCGCCGACGATGCCGAGGCCCGCGACGCGGCCCTGGTGGAATACTATGTTCTTGCCGGACTGCAAGCCATGAGCATGCCTGCGGCGCTCGACAAATATTTCACCTCCGACGAAGCCAACGCCCTGTGGAGCTGCTTCAACCTGCGGCAGTATCTTCAGCGCACGGCCACGACGGTGTCGAGCGTGCCTGCCGACATTGCCGCCGACCTTGTGATGAATATCATAGAAACCACCGACGCCTACATAGAGAACCCCGAGGTGTCGCCTGTGGCCGTGTTGCGTTTCGGCCATGCCGAGACGCTGATGCCGCTGCTGTCGCTGCTGCGGCTGCCGGGGTGCTATTATCTTACCAACTATTTCGACACCGTGGCCGAGCATTGGCGCGACTTCGATGTTGTGCCAATGGCGGCCAACATCCAGTTCGTGCTGTTCCGTTCGGCCAAAGGCCGCTATTATGTTCGTGTCGACCTCAACGAGAAACCCGTGGCTCTTCGCCCGGGCGACACCGACATCTACTATCCCTGGGGCGAGCTGCGGCGCTTTATGATGAACGCCGTGCCCCTCTATGCCCAATGATTTCCAATAGTTTAAAGTCTAAGGTATAATGTTATGAAAATGAGTGTTATTGCAGCTGCAGTCCTGTCGGGCGCCATGCTCGCCGCATGCACTGCGGGGCAGGCCGACACCGATTCGGTTGCTTTCGAGAATATAACGTTGCAGAGCGATTACCGCCTTGTTGGTTCGGCCGCCGACTATGAGTCGGATGTCGATTTGGCCGTGCAGTGCTCCGTCGACCTCATGATGCCCGAGAATGTTTATAACCACGACATCACATCCTTGCGCGACAGCATAATGAGCATAGCCGTGGATACTGTGGGAAGGGCCGAAGCCGCAACGTTCCGCACGGCCTTCGCTCGACAGGCCGAGAGTCTGGGCTATGCCGTGGCCGACACCACGCTCGCCGACGGCAACTATGACGGACTTTTCTCGGCCGACGGCAAGGTGGAGGCGCTTACCAACTGCACGTTGTCGTATGCCATTACCGTCGCCAACTACTATCCTCGGGCAGCGCACGGCATGTATGTGACACGCTATGTGAACTACGACATCCGCCGCGGGCAGCTCTTCTCGCTTTCCGACATCATCACACCCGAAGGCCTGGCTGCCCTTCCTGCAATACTCAGGCAGACGGGGCGCAGCATGAGCGGATTTATTGGCCCGACGTCGATAACAGCGATTCCCGACGGCGGCAACTTCTATGTGAACTGCAACGACGAGCTTGTGTTCGTCTACCAGCCCTATGAGGTAGCCTCCTACGCTCAGGGAATCATCGCAATACCGGTCGATGCCTACCGTCTGAGCGACTACTTCACACCCTACGGCACCAAACTCTTGATGGACAAAGAATGACATACAGCGGGTATCAGAATATCGCCGTGGGCGACCTCGCCCACATGAACATCGAGGGAGAACTACACGCCGCGGCCTCCGACCCCGAGGGGCGGCGCACGGTGCGCCATCTGGCCACCGACAGCCGCAACGTGCTCTATCCGGCCGACACAGTCTTCGCCGCCGTGCGCACGGCCGTGGGCGACGGTCACCGATACATCGCCGAGCTCTACGAGCGCGGCGTGAGGGCCTTCATCGTGGAGCGCATCGACCCCTCGTGGCAGGCCTTCGACGCCGCATTCATCGTCGTGCCCGACGTGAAGGAAGCCCTGGCGAGCCTGGCCTACGCACGCCTGCGGGGCAACGAGAACGGCATTCTCGTGGTGGGCAGCGAGGGAAAGACCGAGACCAAAGAGCTCCTCTACCGCGTGCTCAAACCCTGGTGCGAGGTGCAGCGCAGCCCGCGCAGCTGGAATTCGGCCATAGGCTTCGCCCTCGCCGCCTGGGACATGGGCTCCAACGGCTCCCTCCGCTCGGTGCTCATCAGCGAAGCCGCCATCGACGGTCCCGGACAGGCCGAAAACATTTGCCGCATGATAGGCTACACCTACCACCTCGGCGTGGTGACGTCTATCACCGCCGAGCACGACGAGGCCTTTGCCAGCCACGCCAAAAAGGTAGCCGAGAAAGTGGCCATGCTCCGCAGCCTCGAAACCATAGTCTACTGCGACAACGACCCCGAGCTGCGCCGCCAGCTCGAGGCGCTCCCCTTCGGCCCGCGGCTCATAGCCGTGGCCCCCGGCCGCGACCTACAGGCCACCGTGAAAGCCCTGGTCAAGGCCACGGTGAAGGCAATGAAGGACGGCGGCCCCTACCGTCTCCACGAGGCCACCGAAGCGGTGGCCGTGAGCGACGCCGACATCGACGCCATGCCCATGGTCGACACCCAGCGCACTATCACGGCCGGCATCTTCGGCAACAGCGTTGTGGTGGACCGCTTCAACGCCGATCTTCGCTCGCTGCGCGACGCGATGCTCTTCATGTACCGCCGGCGCAAGAGCCGCGGCGGCCGTGTGCTTGTGCTGGGGCGCCTGATGGAGCCCTTCACCTGCAAGGCAGTGGAGGATATGGCCACCGACTACGACTTCGACAAAGTGATATTCGCCGACGGCACAGAGCCCTCGCGCCTGGCCGCCGACATAGAGAACGGCAGCCTGCTGCGCGACTGCGACGTGCTTTTCTTCGGCGACCCGACGGCGTCGTTCGACGCTTGCCTGCAAGCGCTCGAGGGCACGTCGCACGACACCGAGCTCCGCGTCGACCTCGACAATCTCATCCATAACTACAACCACTACCGCAGCCTTGTGCGTCCCGGCACGGGAGTAATCGCCATGGTCAAGGCGTCGGCCTACGGCATGGGCGCCGTCGAGGTATCGCGTGCCTTGCAGAGCAATGGCGCTCCGGCGCTCGCGGTAGCCGTGGTGGAGGAGGGCATAGCGCTGCGCGAGGCCGGCATCACCATACCCATAATAGTGATGAACCCTATGACGCGGCACTATAACGCCCTTTTCTCGCACGGGCTGGAGCCCTCGGTGTTCTCCATCGACGAGTTGCAGACGCTTCTTTCGGCCGCCGTCGACGCCGGGGTGAACGACTATCCCGTGCATATTAAAGTCGACACCGGCATGCACCGCGTGGGTTTCCTGCCGGAAGACATAAATGCGGTGTGCGGGCTGCTCAAAGGCAACAGCCGCCTGAGGGTGAAATCGGTGTTCACGCATCTCGCCACTGCCGACTGCCTCGACAAGAACGCCTATACCGAGTGGCAGATACGGACATTCACGGCTGCTGCCGACGCCCTCGACGCCGGATTCGGCCGCAAGGTGACGCGTCACTTCCTCAACACCGCCGGCATGATGCGCTACGCCTGGAAGGCGCCCTACGACATGGCGCGCCTGGGCATAGGACTCTACGGCATATCGCCGCTGCCTGCCATGCGCGAGGGCATACAGCCTGTGGCGGCATTCACCACCAGCATCATCTCGCTCAAATACTGGCCCGAAGGAACCTTCATAGGTTACGGCAACCGCGGCCTCGTTGACGGCTCCTGGCGCACCATAGCCACCATCCCGGTGGGCTACGCCGACGGTATAAACCGCCATCTGGGCTGCGGTGCGGCGAGCTTTTATGTCGACGGCGTGGCATGCCCCACCATCGGCAACATATGCATGGACCAGTGCATGATCGACGTGACCGACTGTCCGACCGCCGCCGTGGGCTCGGAAGTGGAGATTTTCGGCCTCCACCAGCCCGTGGAGGCTCTTGCCGATGTGCTCGGCACGATACCCTACGAGATACTGACCTCCATAAGTCCCCGCGTGAAGCGTATCTATACCTGCCGGTGAGGCAATAAGCGGGCCTTTCGGGCGTTATACTTATGGTATAGATTACATTATGACAAAACATACGACATATATCCTCTTCGGCGTGCTTTGCGCGGCGGTGCTTGCGCTCGGCGGCTGTCGCGGCGCCAAGCTCTCGGTGGCCGACGAGCAGATGGAGCGCGGCGAGTATTTCGACGCCTCGAAGACTTACCGCAAGGTTTACAACAAGCTCACCAAGCGCGAGGACCGGCCCTTGCGCGGCGAGGTGGCCTTCAAGATGGGGCAGTGCCACCGTCGGCTCAACCAGTATGCCCGCGCGTCGGCGGCATATCAGAACGCCGCCCGCTACGGCTATCCCGACTCTACGCTCTATCTCTATCTTGGCCAAACGCTTGCCGCCGAAGGCAAGTATGCCGCCGCCGTGAAGGCCTTCGGCGACTATCTGTCGTGGCATCCCGGCGACAAATTGGCCGAAAACGGCCTCGTGGGCGCACGTATGGGTCTTGAAAAGAAGGGCGCCACGCGCTACGAGGTGCGCAATGCCAAGCTATTCAACTCGCGACGCGCCGATTATGCTCCGATGTATCTCGACCGCTCGCTGGAACAGATATATTTCAGCTCCACCAACGAGAAGAGTACCGGCACGCGCCGCAGCGAAATAACGGGCATGAAGAAGGGCGACATATGGTTCGCCACCAAGAACGAGCGCGGCGAGTGGAAGCGCCCCGAGCCCGTGGAGGGCGAGCTCAACACCGACGCCGACGAGGGTACGCCGGCCTTTACCCCCGACGGGCAGACCATGTATCTGAGCCGCGCACGGCGCGAACCCAACGCCAATACGGGCGTGGAAATATTCACATCGCAGCGCTCCGACGCCAAGTGGAGCGCGCCGGTGAAGTATGAGATTACGGCCGACACTCTGTCGAGCTACGCCCATCCGGCGGTGTCGCCCGACGGGCAGTGGCTCTACTTCTCGTCCGACATGCCCGGCGGCTACGGCGGCCGCGACATATGGCGTGTGAAAATCAACGAGCGCCAGGGCTCGCTCGAAAACCTCGGCGAGTGGATAAACACTCCGGGCGACGAAATGTTCCCGTCGTTCCGCAGCGACTCGGTGTTCTACTTCGCCTCCAACGGCCATCCGGGCTACGGCGGTCTCGACATCTTCCGCGCCGAGCAGACCAAGAGCGGCGGCTGGAAGGTGACCAACATGGGAACGCCCGTCAACAGCGCGGCCGACGACTTCGGCATAACCTTCGGCGACGGCGAGAACGGCTATTTCAGCTCCAACCGCGGCGACGGTCGCGGCTACGACCATCTCTATTCGTTCGAGCTGCCCGAATTGAAGATACTTATTTCGGGCTGGGTGCTCGACAAGGACGAGGAGCCGGTGGCCAACGCCATAATCCGCATCGTGGGCAACGACGGCTCCAACCAGAAGCAGGTGGCGCGCCCCGACGGGTCGTTCTCCTTCCCGCTCGACCGCGGCGTGAGCTATGTGATGATGGCCGGCGCCAAGGGCTATCTCAATGCCAAGCAGGAGTTTACCAGCGACATAGCCGAGGAGGATGCCGAATATAACGTCGACTTCATCCTTGCCTCCATTCACAAGCCGGTGGTAATCGACAATATTTTCTACGACTTCGACCGGGCTACACTTCGCCCCGAATCGAAAGCCGCCCTCGACGAGATGGCGCAGGTGCTCCGCGACAATCCCAACGTGACCATCGAGATGGCGTCGCACACCGACCGCAAGGGTACCGACGAATACAACAACGACCTCTCGGCGCGGCGTGCACAGTCGGTAATCGACTATCTCATAGAGGTGGGCATCGCTCCCGACCGCTTGCAGAGCCACGGCTACGGCGAGTCGCGCCCCAAGACCATCACAAAGAAGCTGGCGCGGGAGTATCCGCAGTTCAAGGAGGGCGATGTGCTCAGCGAAGAGTTCATCCTGGCGTTGCCCGAGGCCGACCAGGAGGTGGCCGACCAGATAAACCGACGGACGGAGTTCCAGGTGCTGTCGATCGACTACCGAATGTATTGATTCCAATGCGTTTCCGCACCGAACTCGCACCCCACAGGACCTCCTTCGGCATCGGCCACGACGAGCCGGTGCTGCTGCTGGGCTCGTGCTTCAGCGACAGTGTGGGGGAGAGGCTGGGGCTCGACGGCTTCGACGTGCTGGCCAATCCCTTCGGGGCGCTCTACAATCCGCTGTCGATAGAAAACTGCCTGCGGCGTGCCGTGGACGAACGGCCCTACACGGAATATGACTTGCGGCCGGGTCCGCGGGGCTTCCATTGTCTGGACTACGCCACACGATTCAGCGGCGCCGACGCCGAGGCCGTGCTGGCCGACGTGGAAGGTGTAAGGGCTTCGGTGGCAGATATATTGAGGCGGAATCCAATTGTGATTGTCACCCTCGGCACGGCATATGTTTTCTATCAAAAGGAAACGGGCATGGCCGTGGGCAACTGCCATAAGTTTCCGGCGGAATGTTTCGAGCGGCGCCTGCTGTCGGTGCCTTCGGCAGCGGCGAGCGTAGGGCGCATGCTTGAGATTCTCAAAGCGGCGGGTTGCCAAAAGGTGATATTTACGGTGAGCCCTATCCGCCATTTGGCCGACGGCCTGCACGGCAATCAGCTGAGCAAAGCCACTTTGCATCTGGCAATCGACGCGGCGCTCGCCGACGGCGCACCCGATGGTATTGCCGCAGACTATTTTCCGGCTTACGAAGCGCTTGTCGACGACCTGCGCGACTACCGCTTCTACGCCGCCGACATGAAGCACCCCTCCGAGGTAGCCGTCGACTATATCTACGGTCTCTTCTCCGACGCCTATTTCGACACAGCCACACGTGCCGCCGCCCTCGCCGCCCGTGCGGCCGCGCGCCGCTCGGCCCACCGCCCCATCCTCGACTGATTGCGACCCGTTATAGCACCGTACTGGATAAAATACCCTCTTTTTATCCCGTACGGTGTATTTATTGAACAAAATCGGTGATTTGAGGGCGAAAGATTGAGGTATATTGGACGTGTAGATTCAACAATACGGGGTGAGATTTGTTGGAAAGTTTAAAGATTGCTAATTTTGTGAAAACATTCATCACATCCTGCGGCTGAGAGAGGCCGCGGAAGATAACAAGATTTATATATGATATTGAGTAGCGAGAATATACTGCTCCTTGGTGCGGTGCTTCTTATAGCAGGCGTACTGATAGGCAAATCCGGCTATCGCACGGGCCTTCCACTCCTCCTTATCTTCCTGCTTGTGGGCATGGCTTTCGGCAGCGACGGGCTGGGCATACAGTTCGGGAATATGGTTGTGGCGCAGAACATCGGCATGGTGGCGCTGTGCATCATACTTTTCACGGGCGGTATGTCGACGAGCCTGTCGGCCATACGGCCGGTGCTTGTTCCCGGCCTCATCCTGTCGACGGCCGGAGTGCTCCTGACGGCCTTGCTGACGGGATTTTTCATCTTCTGGCTGTCGGGGATGCCGTGGACCAACATCCACTTTGCCCTTCTGCCGTCGCTGCTGCTGGCGTCGACAATGTCGTCGACCGACTCGGCGTCGGTGTTCGGCATTCTCGGTGCGCGCCGCGCGGCCCTCAAACAGAATCTGCGCCCCATGCTCGAACTCGAAAGCGGTTCAAACGACCCCATGGCCTATATGCTCACCATTCTTTTGGTGGAGGCCGTGATGGCGGGTAACGAGCTTTCGGGAATGACGCTCGTTCTCCAGCTCCTGCTGCAATTCGGCGTTGGTGCGGCCGGCGGTGTCGCGCTGGGATATGTCACACGCAAACTTCTTGATTTCTACCGACGTATAGGCGGCCGCTCGGCCAATGAGGACGCCGGCCAGGCTACGGCCATGAGCAGCATACTGGTGATAGCCATGGTGTTCCTGACCTATGCCCTCACCACCGACTTCGGAGGCAACGGATATCTGGCCGTGTATATATGCGGCATAGTGCTGGGCAACAGTACGTTGCCGCACCGGCGGAGCATATCGAAGTTTATGGACGGCCTCACGTGGCTGGCGCAGATTGTGGTGTTCATCATGCTGGGGCTGCTGGTGAATCCGCGCGAGATGCTTTCGGTTGCGGCCGTGTCGACCCTTGTCGGCGTGTTCATGATTCTCGTAGGTCGTCCGGCGAGCGTCTTTCTGTGCCTTCTGCCGTTCCGTCGCATCAGCCTCAAAGCCAAGGTCTTCGTGTCGTGGGTGGGCCTGCGCGGCGCTGTGCCCATAATCTTTGCCACTTATCCTGTGGTTGCCGATGTGCCGGGAGCGTCGCAGATTTTCAACATCGTGTTCTTTGTCACCCTATTGTCGCTTATCGTTCAGGGTACGACGGTGATAGGCGCTGCACGCAAGCTCAAGCTCGAAGAGGCTCCGCAGCCCACCGAGAGCGACTTCGGCATAGAGCTTGCCGAGGAGAACGGCACGTCGCTGCACACACGCGTGCTCGACGAGGCCGACCTTGCCGGCGGCTGCACGCTGCGCGACATCACCCTCCCGCCCGGGAGCCTCGTGATGATGATACGCCGCGGCGAGCGCTACATAGTGCCCGACGGCAAGCGGCGGCTGGCGCCCGGCGACGCGCTTCTTATTATAAAGGAAGAAGACCGTCAGGCGTGAGATGTGAGGCGCTTCACCTCGTCGACGCCGTCGATGGTGGCGATGTGGGAGATGATGGACTGCAACTCGTCGGCCGAATGTACGCCGAGCGTGATGGTGCAGGTTACGATTGAGTCGGTCGTGGTGGTGTTGAAGCTCTCCATGGCCAGGTGCAGACGGTTGGATATGCAGTCGACAAGGTCGATGAAAAGGTGATAGCGGTCGACGGCGGTGATTGCTATTGTCTGTGAGTACAGCGTGCCGTCGGGCTTGTAGTCGACATTGCATATGCTGTCGCCATGTTGCGAGGCGAGGCGGACGGCGTCGGGGCAGTCGCGCTTGTGGAGAGTGACCTCGTCGGAGTCTTCTCTGCGGAATCCCACCACCTCGTCGCCGGGTATAGGCATGCACCGCGGGCAGCGGTGCTGCGTGCTGCGGGGGAGGGAGTCGAGATAGGCCTTGATGGCTGTGCGTGCCTTGTAGGTGACGACGCAGTCGAGGCGGTCGCGCGATGGTCGTGCGTCGGGGTCGGTGAACACCTCCACCACGTCGCCTCGGCGCAGGGGCGCCTTTATCGATGCAAGGAAGCCGTTGATGCGCGCGTATTTGGCTTTTTCTCCCAACTGTTCGTCGACCTCATATGCGAAGTCGAGCACTGTCGATTTCTGCGGCATGATTACCGGGCGGCCATGCGGGGTGAAGGTCATGATGTCGTCGTTGTAGAACGCGGTGACGACCTTTTCCATGAATATGGCGCCGTCGGCGTTCGACTGCACGGCGATGTCGCGGAGGGTGTGGCGGAATTTCTCTATCCAGCGGCGGATGTTGTCGTCGTAGCAGCTCGAGGCGCAACCGAGCTGCGAGTTGCGCACCATGCGTCGCGAGCTTATGTGCACCTCCTGCCAACGGCCGAAGTCGGCCAGCAGCTTTACGTGGAAGCTCTGGTAGCCGTTCTCCTTGGGGCTGTCGATATAGTTCGAGATGCCTCCGGGCTTCTCCTTGAATGCATCGGTGAGGACAGAATAAATGTGGAGGGCCATCTCCTTTTCCGACATGCTTTCGGGGGTGTCGTAGACAATCTCGGTGAAGTGGCGGTATTTGAGGTGGTTGAAGTCGTCGCCGTACTTGTGCATCTTGCGCCATATGCTGTAAGGGCGGCGGTAGTCGATGCTCACCTCGGTGTGTATGCCTGCAGCCTCGAGAGTGTCGGCAATCTGTCGGCGGAAGCGTTCGAGACGTTCGGCCTGCCCTTCGCGGTCGCGTTCGATGAGGGCCACAATCTCGTCGTAGTCGTGGGGGCAGCGGAAGCGGAAGCTGAGGTTCTCGAGCTCGGTCTTGATGTTGTAGAGGCCCAGACGGTTGGCCAGGGGAGCGTAGAAATAGTCGGTTTCGCCGGCGATTTTCATCTGCTTGTGCGCGGGCATGGCGCGGAGTGTGCGCATGTTGTGGAGGCGGTCGGCGAGCTTCACCAGTAGGGCACGGATATCGTATTCGAGAGCCTCGAGCATATGGCGGTAGTTGTCGATCTGCCACGAGTACTCGTAGGTTTCCTTGCGGCGCTTCGTAACGGCGTCGACGAGGCGTGCCACGTCGGGGCCGAATAGGTCGCGAATCTCCTCGATGGTGTGGGGGGTGTCTTCCACCACGTCGTGGAGGAAAGCTGCGGCCACGGCATCGGCGTCGAGCCCCATGTCGGCGGCAACGATTTTCGCCACGGCCACGGGATGGAAAATGTAGGGCTCGCCCTCCTTGCGGCGTTGGCTGGCGTGGGCCTCGCGGGCGAGGTTGAAGGCGCGGCGCAGGCGGTCCATGCCTGCGGGATCGGTTCGCGGCTCCATGATGGCGAATACTTCGTTGGCCTTTTCCCTAAGTAGGGTATCGTAGTCGGTGCTCATAGCGATGATATAGTTTATTAGTGTCGACGGAGGACTGTTGTTGATGACCGTGTGCGGAGATGCTCAATTATTATACGGCAAAAATGCAAAAATACCGTCGAACATGCAAAAAAATATGCTGCCGGAAGACGGGGAGTGCAGGTGTGAGAAATTTTTAACGAAAATTTTGTTT
>CABRZA010000042.1 GCA_902475285.1 uncultured Porphyromonadaceae bacterium | reverse complement strand
AACTTTGCAGCGAAAACAAAAGGACATTTCAAATACGGTAAGGAGGACTCGACCGCCAGCAGGCGCCGGGCTTCTTTCTTTTTTATAATCTTGTCAAACTCTAAAAAAACGACTGCAATGGCTATAACTTATATGACCAAAGACGGTTACGACCGTAAGATGGAGGAACTTAACTATCTCGAAAGCGTGAAGCGCCCCGAGATAAGCCGTGCCATCGCCGAGGCACGCGATAAGGGCGACCTGAGCGAGAACGCCGAATACGATGCCGCCAAGGAGGCACAGGGGCTGCTGGAGATGAAAATCGCGCAGCTCAAAGAGCTCGTGGCAAATGCCCGCATTATCGACGAGAGCAAGCTCACCACCGACGAGGTACAGCTCCTCAACCGTGTTAAAATCCGCAATACCGGCACCGGCTCGGTGATGGAATACACCATCGTGGCCGACAGCGAGGCCGACACGCGAGCCAAGAAAATCGGCGTTAGCACACCCATCGCCCGCGGTCTCATGGGCCACAAGGTCGGCGAGACTGTGGCCATCACCGTTCCTGCCGGCGTGATGAACTTCGAGATTCTCGAAATCGACATCTGAGGCGTCATGGCATCGATATTCTCGCGTATAATAGCCGGTGAGATACCCTGCTACCGCGTGGCCGAAGACGAGCGCCACATCGCCTTCCTCGACATCAACCCCATGACAGAGGGTCATACTTTGGTAGTGCCCAAACACGAGGTGGACTATATCTTCGATCTCCCCGACGAAGAGTACGCCGCCCTCCAGCTTTTTGCCAAGCGCGTTGCTGCCGCCCAGCTCAAGGCCCTTCCCTGCAAGCGCATCGCCACCGCCGTCCTCGGCATGGAGGTGCCACATTGCCACATTCATCTCATTCCCCTCAACAGCGAGGCCGACGTCGACTTCCGTCATAAGCTCAGCCTGCCGGCCGAGCGCATGCAGGAAATTGCCGCCGCCATCGCCGCCAATTTCGAATAGCCGATGAAATCCCGCCATATCATTATCGCCGCGCTTGCCGCAGCCACCCTCGGCGCATGCTCGCACCGCACGGGATGGAGTGTGGATGGCACCGTCGCCGACGTCCCCGCCGGGACGCCGCTGGTGCTCGAGGCCGACAACGCCGGCCACTGGTATACTCTCGATACACTCCGGACAGACGCCGACGGCAAATTCACCTATATGGCGCCGTCGCCTTCAGCGCAGCCCGACATTCTGCGCCTGACCCTCGCCGGCAAAGGAAGCGTGTACTTTCCGGTCGATTCAATCGACGCGGTCACCGTCGAGGCCTCGGCCGCAGATTTCAGCCGCCGACATACTGTAAAAGGTACGCCAATGGCCGAACGCTTCGGCTATGTCGACAGTCTGTGCGCTGCATCGGCCGTCGATGAGGCTCTCTTGCGTGAGCTCGTCGGAGTCATTGCCGCCGACACCACCGGCCTCGTTGCTTATTATACTGTCGGCAAAGCAGTCGACGGGCGCCAGCTCTTCGATGCCAACGATGCCTTCGGCAACCGCGTATATGGCGCCGCCGCACAGGTCTACGCCACCCATCGCCCCATGGATGCCCGAGGCCGTGCCCTGCGTGCCGCTTATTTTGCCGGCCGTCAGGCTCTGGGCCGTATGCCGCAGCCTGCCGAGCAGGTAATAGAGGTGCCCGAAACGGGCGTAATCGACATTGTGCGCTACGACTGCCGAGGCAACCGCCATTCTCTTGCCGAGGATGCCGCAAAGGGCAATGTGGTGCTCCTGAACTTCACCGACTACACCATGGCCAACTCGCCGGCCTACAACGCCATGCTCAACCAACTTTTCACCACCTACGGCTCGCGCGGGCTTACAATCTACCAGATAGCCTTCAACGACGACGAGGTGGCATGGAAGGAAACCGCGCAGAATCTGCCCTGGACAGCCGTGTGGAACTCCACCACCGACGGCCTCGGCGTCCTGCGCCAGTATAATGTCGGCGGCCTGCCCACCACATTCATCATCGACCGCCAGGGCACGATAGCCGAGCGTGTCGAGGATGGCGCCGAGCTTCCCCGTAAGGTGGCACGGTTATTCTGACAATTATTTCTCATTATATCGCGGGCCGTGTCGGTTGCTTTAGCCGTCACGGCCCGCATGTTCTAAACAACATACGCATGAAAAACAACCTTTTATCTTCAATTGCTCTTCTTGTCCTCGCGGCGGCGTGCTCCCCGGCGCCCGCACCGGTGACGGTGAGCTGGAAGGCAGTCAATCTGCCGGCCGATTCGTTGCCCCAGCATTACCGCCAGACCATAACCCTCACCGGCGACCTGCGGGGCGTGAGCCGCATGGCGTTCAATCAGTTCGCCCGACGTATGAGGCCCGTCGACCCCTCCGACACCCTTATTGAAATCGTTCCCGGCTATTACGCCATAGGTTCGCCTAAATTTGCAGCCGCCACGGGCCGCGACACCGTGAGTTTCGACATCGACACCCGCGGCGGCATATGGAGCGTGTGCTACGGCATCGACGGCGCACACCTCGTGATGGCCGACGGCAGCACGCGCGGCCTCGACATCGACCGCGCCGACATGATGGCGGCCAGAGAAGGCTACGCCCCCGCCGCACCGGGCGACCGCATGCCTTATGCCGACGCCATCTACGCCCGCAACGAACAGTTGCGCGGCGAGGCCGCCGGCGAATACGACGCCGTGCCTTCGTTCACACACGTTGAGCTCGGCAGCGGCAGCTCCCTGGTCGACCCCGCCAAGGCTGAGTTCATCGGCACAGACGGCGATTCTGAGGACTTTACAGTGCGCATCGCCGACGGCCGCATGACCGTAGAGTGTGCCTCATGGGTAGCTCCGCGTGTCAAACGTCGTCTGCTGGCGGCCTTCGGCAGCGGCGAGCGCCGAATGACCGATGCCGTCATCACCGACAGCCCGGCCCTCGAATACCGCGGCCTTATGATCGACGTCGCCCGCAATTTTCAACCCATATCCGAGCTCTACCGTGTGGCCGACCTCATGGCCGACTACAACCTCAACACCCTGCACTTCCATGCCGTCGACGACGAGGCCTGGCGCCTCACCGTCGAGGCCCTTCCCGAGCTCACGGAAGTAGGGTCGCGACGCGGCTACACACCGATTGGCGACGGTTCTTTCCTGCCGCAGATTTTCGCCGGCAACGGCGACCCCGACGCACTCTCTGGCACAGCCAACGGCTGCTACACGCGTCGCGAGCTGGCCGACTTCCTCCACTATACCGACAGCCTCGGCATAACCGTAATCCCCGAGATTGAGAGTCCGGGCCACGGCCGCGCGGCCATCGAAGCCATGAAATACCGCGCACGGCGCACGGGCGACACCTCGGTTCTCGTGGCCGAGGATGCGGCCGTCGATACCTCGCGCTATACGTCGGCGCAGTCGTTCCACGACAACATCATGAATCCGGCCCTCCCTGGCACCTACGCCCTTATGGGAGCCTTCGCCGACGAGATGCTGGCCACCTACGCCATGGCGGGCGTGCCTCTCAAAGCCATCCATATCGGCGGCGACGAAGTGCCCCGCGGCGCATGGAGCGGCTCGCCGGCTGTGGCGGCTCTCATGGAGCGCGAGGGGCTGGCGACGGAGAAGGACGTGCACGCGTTCTTCGTCGACAGTGTGGCCCGCATGTATCACCGCAAGGGTATACCCGTGTCGGGATGGCAGGAGATAGCCCTGCGCCACAGCGATGACTACAACGAGCGTGTACGGCCGTCGGTATACAGTGTCAACTGCTGGAGCACCCTTCCGCATCAGGGGCAGGGCGGGGTAGTGACCGATATCGCCCGTGCCGGATACCCGGTGATATTGAGCAATGTAGACCATTTCTACCTCGACATGACGTACAGTTACCATCCTTACGAACGCGGTTTGTGCTGGGGCGGTACCGTCGACGAGTTCGATGCCCTCCACGGCTATCCGCGCCGGCTTTGCCCCGAGGCATATGAGAGTGTTAAGGGCGTGCAGGGTCAGGTGTTTGCCGAGACCATACGTTCGGCCGGCGATCTGGAGCGCATGTTGCTGCCCAAGATGCTGGGCCTGGCCGAACGTGCCGCAAACCCCGACAGCACTTACAGCGATGCCCGCTTCAACGCTGTTGTCGAGCGTCAGATGCCGCGCTGGGCCGGAGAAGGATACACCTTCCATTTGCGGCTGCCGGGCATTGTGCGTCAGGCCGACGGCACTCTGCTGATGAACAGTCCCTACGCCTCCGGCGAAATTCGCTATACTCTCGACGGCACAAATCCGACGGCGGCGTCGCCCCTCTACGACGGCGCGCCCGTCGCCGTTCCCGCCGGAGCAACGCAGGCCCGCGCCGCCATCTTCCTACACGGCGCACAGTCGCTGCCGTCGCTGCTGTGGCTCGAATAACCCGTGTGTCGGCCAAGCGTGGCCGACCACTTTGATAATTGCCAAATAAAAAAGCGGCGCCCGTTGAGGACGCCGCTTTTTGTGTGGGCGGGAGTTTTAGTAGATGAGTTCGACGTCGTCGAGATACATGGTGGAGCCGTCGCCGCCGCAGTAGTAGTCGCCGTAGATGCTGGCCGATGCTACCACGAGGATATTGCTGGGCTTCACACCCTGACGGATGTACTCGATGGGGATGGTTACTTCTATGAGTCCGTCGCCTGCCGTGGCCTCGGCGAAGATGTGCTCGCCGTAGGCTATCACGTTGGCGCCGTCCTTATGGAAGCTGTAGCCCGCGAGGTCCTTGGTGCGTACGATTACGGGCCAAGTGTTGCCGTCGTAGGTCACCTTGCTGTCGTCGAGCAGCGCGATGTATACGATACCGCGGTCGGGATCGCCGACGTTCAAGTCGCTGCCGGAATACTCACCTTTCTTGGTTATGTTCTTTGGCTCGTATTTCACCCACAGCTTCATGGCCTTGGGCTCGGCAGTGAAGGGACGACCCCAGCCGAGAATACCCTTGGTGGTATTTTCCGTACCGAGGAAGTGGCCCGTGAAGAGGTTGCCAGCGGCTACGGTACCGAACAATACGGAGGTCTGGAGTTTGGCCGCGTAGTTGCCCGAATGCTTGATGTTGCTTTCAGCTGTGGTGATGTCCTTGATTATTTTCGAACCGTGGTTGCCCGAGTCCCAGAACATCTCCGATGCGTTGGCGCATATGAGCATGGGCTTGCTGCCGCTCCACTGCTCGAAGCCTGCGTTGGGGAGCTGGGGCTCGTCGGCGGTGGTGAACTGCTTCACGATGGCCGATACGAAGTCGCCTGCCGTGGCCACATATTCATAGGTGGAATTGAAGTCGAGGCCTGTGAGGGTAGCGGTGAACACGGTGCCCTGGGCCAGTGCGCGCGATGCCACTACGCCTTCAACGCTCGTCCAGGCGGCTGTGCCGACCTTGCGGTAGTTGAAGCCTACGGTCTCCACGCCTTCGCGGCTCACTGTGCCGCGGAGCACTGCCGTGCGCGAGCCTACGGAGGCTGCGTCGACATCCTCGGTCATTACGGGAGCGTCGCTCACGATGATGTTGAGCGTGGCCTGCGAGGTCTGCTTGCCGTCGTCGGTGGCGTCGAATACGAAGGAATAGTCGCCGTTGGCGAGGGCGTCGGTATATTCCTTCTCGAAGTTGATCTGGACGAGAGTCGAACGGTCGTCGCCTTCGCCGCGCGTCACGCTGAAGTTTATGCCGGCGTCGCGGAGAGTGGTCACGCAGGCCTCGCTCATGAGCAAGAGGTCGCAGTCGTTACCGCCGAACACGGGGTATTTGAGCAGTTCGTCGGAGGTCATCACCAGATTGGTGATTTCGGTGGCCGACGTTACATATACCGTGCGGCGGCCGATGGAACCCATCTCGCCGGTAACGTTTTGCGAAAGGTCGAAGCCGTAGCCCTCGAAGCGCGGGGGAACGGTGACTTTTACCTGCGAGTTCACCTCGATTTCCTGACGGTCGATAGTGATGGTGAAAGTAGCGCCGCCGACGGTCTCGGTGGGCTTGGTGTATTTCACCGTGAGCACGTATTCGGTGGTGGGGCTTACGTTCTCTATCACGTCGGAGAAGACGAACTCGGAGCCGTCGATCTGCGTGCCGCGGAGCTCGTAGGCGAGGTTCTTGTCGGTGGAGGGCATCATGAAGTAGCCCTTGCGTGTGTCGCGTCCTTCGAAGGTGAGGGCGCCGCGCTTGTGACTTACCTTCATGGTGAAGTCGGTGAGCACTTCTTCAAGCCCCTCGGCGTAGTCGACCGAAACGACAGTGTTGGCTATGGGGCACACCAGGTCGACGGCCGTGGTTTGCCCGGCGTTGATGTCGAATTCCTGACGGCCCTTGTAGCAGCGGGTGTCGAAAGAGGCCGACACCGAGTCGCCGGCCCATGCCTCGGCGATGTAGTGGCCTGTGGCGAGGTCGATGGAGGCGGGGATATTGGCCACGCCCTGATACTTGCGTACAAGACCTTTCTCGGAGGAGATGAATATGGTGGCGCCGTCGGCAAGTTCTTGCTCGGTTGCACGCGATATCACTTTGACGTCGGAGTTGAGCGTGGCCTGCAGCGTGAGCGAGCCTTCGGTGCCGACGGGCATCTTCTCTTCCGAGCAGGCGGCGGCGAGAAGCATCGCGGCCGCACCGGCCAGTATATAAAGTTTGGTTTTCATGTTGGCTTAGTGTTAATCGGCGTGAAACTTGAGTTCGAGTTGCGATTTGGCGTCTTCGTTGTCGGTTACGTCGAGCACGAAGGTGTGGTCGCCGGCGAAATTGGTAAGCAGGGGTACGAATTCGGTGATGTCGAACTCTACTTCCGTCTGGTTGATGATTTCGTCGCGTATCTTGAATTTGAAGTCGTTTTTGAGGGCGGCGGCGAGCTCGTCGTCGGCGGGATATGCCAGGCTGAACGATGTGGCCAGACCTACGGCGGGCAGCATGGGTTCAAGCTGCTCCGACTTGATGGTGACAACGAGGTTCTTCACGCCTTTGGGGCAGCTGATGAACACCTTGCACTCCTTGCCTGCAAGGTCGGATGGATTGTAGACTGCTTCAAGGTCGACGAGTGTGGGGCTGCTGAATGTAGCGGCCTCATCCTTGGGGTCGTCGGGGCCGGGATCGGGACCTGGACCCGGTTCGGGTTCTTCGGGACCCCATGGACGCTCGCCCTCGATCACTTCCTCATCGATTACAACATTACCCTCGACATCCTCGGCCACGATACCGGCATCGATGGTGATGCCGCCGGGGTTGATGATGCCGGTTTGTTCGGGAGGTGTGGGTGCGTTGCGCACGTCGAGTGTGATGATGTGGTGCTGGCCTGCGGCGGCGTTGTCGAAGGTGAAGACGCTCGAACTCTTCACGCCGGCGATGGTACCCGTGAGAGTGGCCACCATGGTGTTGGAGCCTTCTACGGCTTCAAAGTATCCGGCACGGGTTTCGTCCGGGGTGTAGACGAGCACGCCGGCGTCGTTGACCTTCACTTCTACCTCCACATCGGAACCCATGATGGTCTGCAAGGCTTCGGAATATTTGAGGGTAACCTTTATCGAGGAGAACTTGGCCACGATTTCGCCCACGTTGGTTATCTTGGCAGCCTCAACGGCGAAGTCTTTCGACGAGCCTACGAAGTAGGGACGGTCCCATTCGGCCTTCTGCACCTCGTGCGATTTCACGTCGATGCGGTAGCTGCCGGCCTCGAGGGTCACAACCTCGGGCATAGCGCCGTAGGTGTAGGTTTTGAGGGGCTCGGCGGTGTTTCCGGCCTGGTAGATGCTCACGATATAGTCGTCGAGCGACGCTTCGGCGCGGCTCGAGTTCTGCACGAGCTTCTCGGCGTCGTCGTTGACGAGGGTCATGGTGTTCAGCGCCACCTCGCCGGTGCTTCCTGTGGGAGGCGTCCAGTTGTCGCACGACGTCGCCACAAGTGCGGCTCCTACGGCCGCAAGGGTTAATATTTTGGTATTCATTGTGTTTGCTTAGTAGGTTAATTCAATGTCGTCGATATAGAGGTGCGAGCCGAGGAAGTCCTTTGCCGTACGCATGGTGAAGTTCGCATCGGTTTTTTCAAGGAAGGCGCCGTCGGCCGTGCTTTGGAAGCGCACATAAATCTTGGCACCCTTGGCGGTACCGAGAGGATAGTCGAAATTTATCTCTTGTTTGGTGAACGACGAAGCCGCGCCGAGGCTCACTGTCTTCTGAGCGATGACGTCGCCCGAGGCGCTCTTCACCCACACTTCGGCAAGACCGTGGTCGGCGCTGTTCTTGGGTTCGTAGCGGTACCAGAACGACACTTTCGAGGGGCGCGAGGCAAAGGCCAGGCCGCAGTCGAGGTCGTCGGTGTTGAGGTAGCCCGAACGGTCGCTGTAGCCGGAGGGACGCGTGGTGCGTGTGGCGCCGAGATGCAGCAGGCCGGCGTCGATGTATTTCACTGTCGAGGCGCTGACCGATATCCATACTTTATTGCCTGAGCCCCATCCGGCTGTGCGCAATTCGGCGCATTTGCCGTTGTGGCCCGACGAGTTCGACACAGTGCCCGATATGCGTGCATACGAGCCGCTCTCTATGCCCTGGCTTGTGGTCATGGTGTTGTTGGTGCCCCAGCCGGTGAAGCTCTGCTCGTTGTAGTTGCCTGTGCCGTTGCCGGTCTCCTCGAAGGAGGGGTTGGGCACCTGCAGCTGCTCCTCGGTGTGGAGAGCCACGGCGCGGCAGGGCTTGCCGTTGAGGAGTGCGCGCACGAGGATGTCGCTGTTTGAGGGCAGCCCCGTGATTTCGGCGTAGCTGCCGCGGTCGACAGCCGTGGCGGCGGTGTATTCGCCGTCGGCGGTTTTGTATTGGAAGGTGAGGTCGGAAATCGCCGGTGTGGGGTTGCCGTCGGTGCCGGCAACGGTCACGTATGCGCGGGTGGCATATGTATCGTTGTCGTTACCGGCTATTTCAAAAGGGGACGATTGAACTTCCAGAGAGCTTGTCACGCCCTTGCATGTGGCGTTGACGGTGATGGAGCCGTCGACGTCGGGAGAGGCGAGTGTCACCTTGTACTCGTTCATAGCGCGCGACACGGCCTCGACGCTAACCACAGTGAGCGGACGGGGACGGCCGGCCTGATGGATGTATTCGAATGTTACGTTCTCCTCCACGTCGCCGCCGTTGAAGCTGAGCTGCACGGCGAAGTTCTCGCCGGGGGTGAAGGACTCGTCGATTTTTGTAAGTTCAAGGCGCGGACTCTCAACGTTGAGTGTCAGAGCTATGGGCTCGCTCACGCGCGAGAGGATGTCCTTTACGGTGATGGTGAAGACTGTGGTGTTCTCACCGGCTTGGGGCAGGATGTGCTCCACTACGCCCGAGAAGTCGGCCACGGCCATCTTGTCGGGGTTGCGCCAGAGGCCCAGGCCGCTGAAGCCCAGGGAGGTGAGAAGTGCCTGCTGGTCGGCGCCGGCGGCGATGAGGTCGATTTCGGCGGGCCATCCGGCGCGAAGGAGCGGTGCCGATTCGGTGGCGAGTGTCACCTCCTTGATACCGGCCATTGCCACGATGTTCATGCGCAGGGCGGCGTCGGAGCCGAGACCGGCGACGAAGTCGACGGGAGTGCCGGGCGTGAAGCCTTCGGCCTCGACAGTAGGAGCGGCGGCGCTGAGGAGCTTGTCGTCGAGGTTGATTTCAACCACTTCGGTGGCAAGATCCTCGCTGAAGCTGATGTTGAGAGTGGCGTCGCCCACATTGCCGTCGTTCACGTCGACGGTCACGGTGTAGTGGTAGCGGGGCTGGGCCTCGACGGTAGCCACCTCGAACGATGCCTGGAGGCCGTTGGGCTTTGTCACACTGATGCTGAGGGTCACCTTGCCGGGAGCGAGGTAGACAGGAGTGGTGGCGTCGGCGGGATATTCAACTGTTCCGCCGTCGTTTGCGAACGATGCGCTCCACGCCGTCATATAGCCCTTGAAGGCATCGGTATAGTTTACGGTGAAGAGAGTGTTGACGAGTTGAGCCGTAAGGGCGAGGCTCGTCTGCTGGCCGTCGGCCACCTCGAAGGTCTGCTCTCCGCGGAAGGCCGGCTTGCCGAAGCCTTGGTCGGCCGGGTCGCCGTAGAAGGCCTCCATGGTGTAGCGGCCTACGGAGAACTGCTGGTCGAGGGGGAAGTCGGCCACTTTGTCCCATGTTTTCATGAATGTTCCGTCGAGCTTCGTGAGCTTGACCGACAGGTCGTCGACAGTGACGTCGGCATATTCGGCACGCGAACGCGGGGCGTTCATCGAAGCCTTAGCCTCATTGTCGATGCCTATCGTGGGAGCGATGGTGCCGGCTCCCGAGCCGAACGAGCCTCCGAGGTCGGAGCAGCCGGCCGCAAGGATGGCAAGCGTCGTGGCGCACGCTCCCGTGATGACAGTCTTTTTCATTGTTTTTTATTTGGTTTATTATAGTTTGTTGTTTCTATGTATGGAATTTCAATGCCATGGAACAGACATAAATTCGGGCAAAGATAACTATTTTTTCGCACATGAGCACACATTTTAAGACAAATAATGCCGCAAAAAGCACATATTGTCTTTTTTGGGGGGGGGAGGACGGCGGTCGTACAATTTTTTGCAAGTCGCACAGGCCGGTTCAATTCCCTGTGCCCAATGCAAAAAAATCGCCGCCCTGGGCAGCGGGGCGGCGTAGGCTTATTCCATAAGTTTGCGATAGCGTCGGCGTGGAGGTTCCTTACCGCCGTTCTCGCGGCGCTTGAACTCCTCGAAGTCGCTGTAAGAGCCTTCGTAGAACACTACTTTGCCGTCGCCTTCGAACGACAGTATGTGGGTGCATATGCGGTCGAGGAACCAGCGGTCGTGGCTCACTACCACGGCGCAGCCGGCGAAGTCGTCGAGGCCTTCTTCGAGTGCCCGCAGGGTGTTGACGTCGATGTCGTTGGTGGGTTCGTCGAGGAGCAGCACGTTGCCTTCCTCTTTCAGCGCCATGGCCAGATGGAGGCGGTTGCGCTCGCCGCCCGAGAGGACGCCTATCTTCTTCTCCTGGTCGGCGCCGGTGAAGTTGAAGCGCGAGAGGTAGGCGCGGGCGTTGACGTCGCGGCCTCCCATGCGGAACGATTCGACGCCTTGGGAGATGACTTCATATACGGTGCGTTCGGGCAGGAGGTCGTGGTGCGTCTGGTCGACGTAGGCCACCTTTACCGTATCGCCCACCTCGAATGAGCCGGCGTCGGGTGTCTCCTGGCCCATGATGAGGCGGAAGAGCGTGGTCTTGCCGGCGCCGTTGGGGCCTATGACGCCCACGATGCCGTTGGGCGGCAGGGCGAAGGAGAGGTTGCTGAACAGCACCTTCTTGCCGTAGGCCTTGGCCAAACCGTTGGCTTCGATTACTTTGTTGCCCAGGCGCGGGCCGTTGGGAATGAAAATCTCGAGGCGCTCCTCGCGCTGGCGCTGGTCTTCGTTGAGCAGGCGGTCGTAGCTGTTTAGGCGCGCCTTGCCCTTGGCCTGGCGGGCCTTGGGGGCCATGCGCACCCATTCGAGCTCGCGCTCGAGGGTTTTGCGGCGCTTGCTGGCCTGCTTCTCCTCCTGGGCCATGCGCTTGGTCTTCTGGTCGAGCCACGAGGAGTAGTTGCCCTTCCACGGTATACCTTCGCCGCGGTCGAGCTCGAGAATCCATCCGGCCACATGGTCGAGGAAGTAGCGGTCGTGCGTGATGGCAATTACGGTGCCGGGGTATTGGTTGAGGTGCTGCTCAAGCCAGTCGATCGACTCGGCGTCGAGGTGGTTGGTCGGTTCGTCGAGCAGAAGCACGTCGGGCTGTTGGAGGAGGAGGCGGCAAAGAGCCACGCGGCGGCGTTCGCCGCCCGAAAGTGTTGCCACGTTCTGGTCGTCGGGCGGACACTGCAGGGCGTCCATGGCACGCTCGAGGCGTGAGTCGATGTTCCACGCGTCGGCGGCGTCGAGGGCGTCCTGAAGCTCGGCCTGACGGTTGATGAGCTGCTCCATCTTGTCGGGGTCTTCGAGTACCTCGGGGTCGCCGAAGGCCTCGTTGACCTTCTCGAACTCAGCCAGGAGGTCCATAATGGGCTGCACGCCCTCGCGGACGACCTCGATTACGGTCTTCGAGGGGTCGAGCTTGGGGTCCTGCTCGAGGTATCCGACGGTGTATCCGGGGGCGAAGACCACTTCGCCTCGGTAGTCCTTGTCGATGCCGGCGATGATTTTGAGTAGGCTCGACTTACCCGAGCCGTTGAGGCCTATGATGCCAATCTTTGCGCCGTAGAAGAACGATAGGTATATGTCTTTGAGAACTTGTTTCTGCGGGGGGTAGATTTTGCTCACACCCACCATCGAGAAGATGATTTTTTTGTCGTCGGCCATGTTTTAATGTAGTAATGGGGTTGGAGATTGGGAAATGGTGGAGGGTAGGGACGCGGGGGAATGAAAGGCTTGGGAAAAACAATTCCCAAACCTACAATCCCCTATAACCATTATCTGTGCTTGCGCACCGAGGGGGCGAAACGCACGGGGTAGTCAACGTCGACGCGGCCGGTGAGGATGCGGTTGAGCTTACCCTTGATGAGCTGGCGGCGTATGCCGCTGAGGTGGTCGATGAACATGCGGCCTTCCAAGTGGTCGCATTCGTGCTGGACTATGCGTGCCAGATAGCCGCTTATCTCCTCGGTGTGCGGCTTGAAGTCGGCGTCGAGCCAATTGAGGCGTATATGCTCCACGCGGGGCACGTTCTCCGATATGCCGGGAAGGCTCAGGCAACCTTCGCTGCGGCTTATGGTGTCGCCGTCGAGAATCTCGATTTCGGGGTTGATGAGGGTAAGTTTGCGGCCGGCGCATTCGGGAAAGGTCTCGGCCACGGGATCGGCGTCGATTACCACCAGACGTATGTTGCGTCCTATCTGCGGGGCTGCCAGGCCCACGCCTTCCGATTCGTACATGGCGGCGTACATCTGCTCGATGAGTTCGCCGAGCCCTTCGGCCTCGGGGCTGTCGGGCGTGAGAGGGGTCGACACGGCGCGGAGCACCGGATGACCGTAGAGATAAACGGGTAGTTTCATAGTGTCGGTTCGAGTTCTTTGTAGCGGCGGCTTTCGAGGAAGTCGCTTAGGATGATTGTGGCCGAAATCTTGTCGACCAAGGCTTTGTCGCGGCGGGCGTCGCGGCGCAGACCTCCGTCGAGCATGGCCCGGTGTGCCAGCACGGAAGTGAAACGCTCGTCGAAACGCTCTATGGCGATGCCGGGAACGGCCTTCCTCAGTCGCGCGAGAGCCGGCTCTATGAATCGTGCCGACTCTGAAGCCTCTCCGGCAAGCGTGTGCGGCTCGCCCACCACAATCAGGAGCACCGGCTCGCGGGCCACGTATGAGGCAACATATTGGGCCAGCGAGGCAGTGGGTACGGTGTCGAGCCCCGTGGCCACAATGCGGGCGGGGTCGGTTACGGCAATGCCGCAGCGCTTTCGGCCGGCGTCGACGGCGAGTATGCGTCCCGGTTTCATGACTGCAAAGTTACAAAATCTTCGCGGTATTGACAAATTAAGAAAATTTCGCTAAATTTGCACGCTGATTATAAACCGAACGACTTTTTGTCAATAATACCATATACAATGAAAGCATGTTTCATGGGGCTTGGCTACATCGGGTTGCCCACGGCCATCACTGCCGCGATGCACGGCGTGGAGGTGCTCGGTGTCGACATAAACCCCGCTGTGGTAGCTCAAACCAACGCCGGCAAGCTGCACATCATAGAGCCCGGACTGGGCGAATGTCTTGAGCGTGTGGTGGCCGACGGCTCTCTGCGTGCCGCCACCTCGCCCGAGGAGGCCGATGCCTACTTCATCGTCGTACCTACACCTTTCAAGGGCAACCATCAGCCCGACACATCATATGTAGAGGCCGCCACGCGCGCCGTAATACCCTTCCTCAAAGAGGACAGCCTTTTTGTAATCGAATCCACTTCGCCCGTGGGCACCACCGAGCTCATGGCCGACATCATATATAAGGAGCGCCCCGAGCTCAAAGGCCGCATCAGCGTGGCTTACTGCCCCGAGCGCGTCCTCCCCGGCAACGTTCTCTACGAACTCGTGCACAACGACCGTGTGATAGGCGGTATCGACGAAGCATCAACAGCAAAGGCGAGAGAGTTCTACTCGCTTTTTGTCACGGGCGAACTCCACGCTACCAACGCACGCACAGCCGAGATGTGCAAGCTCACCGAGAATTCCAGCCGCGACGTGCAGATAGCCTTCGCCAACGAGCTGTCGATGATATGCGACCGTGCCGGTATCGACGTGTGGGAGCTTATCCGTCTGGCCAACAAGCATCCGCGCGTCAATATCCTGCGTCCCGGCTGCGGCGTGGGCGGCCACTGCATAGCCGTCGACCCCTATTTCATCACTTCCGCATACCCCGAGGAGGCCAAGATTATCGCCGACGCGCGCCGCATCAACAACTACAAGGCCGATTGGTGCGTGGAGAAGACCGTCAACGCCATGCTCGAGTTCGAGCTCGCCAATGGCCGAAAGCCTGTGGTGGCTATGATGGGTGTGGCCTTCAAGCCCGATATCGACGACCTTCGCCAGAGTCCGGCAAAACATATCATCGACATGGTGATACACCGTTGTCCCGACGCGAAAATTCTTGTGGCAGAGCCCAATGTGAAAGAGCACAAGGAATATCGCCTCGCCGACTATCGCGAGGCCTACCGCGAGGCCGACATCGTGGTGTTCCTCACCGCGCACACGCCTTTCCGCAGCCTCTGCGGCGACGACAGCAAAGTTATTCTCGACTTCTGCGGCATTTTCAAGAACCAGTAGCCGCCAGAGTCAAGACATGACCGACCGAAATTCAACGGCACCGCAGCGCGTGAGTCTGCGCGGCGTGGAGGTGTACGCCTTCGGTGGCGTCGACGAGCTTATCGACTACGCCGACGCCCGCAAGGGCATACTCGTGGCCGTCAATGCCGAAAAAATCATCAACGCCAATCCTACAACGCGAGCCATAATCAACTCCAACATATCTTACTGCGACGGTTCGGGCGCCGTGCTTGCCGCACGTCAGAAAGGTGCGGCACAAGCATGCAAGATTGCCGGCTGCGAGCTGTGGCTGCATATCGTGCGCCGTTTCCACGGCAAGCGCACCTTCTACATCATCGGCGCCAAGCCCGATGTGCACGAAGCCACCGTGGAGCGCCTGCGCGCCGATTTCCCCGACATTGACATTGTGGGGCACCACCACGGCTACCTCAAAGACGAGGCCGACCGCCGGGCTCTTATCGACGACGTGGCCGAAAAGCGCCCCGACGTGGTGTTCGTGGCCATGGGCTCGCCCACTCAGGAGCTCCTCATGGCCGACATGCTCAAGCGCCACAAGGCTATCTATCAGGGCCTCGGCGGAAGCTTCGACGTGTACACCGGCCGTGTGCCCCGTGCGCCCAAGTGGTGGATCGACCATAACGCCGAGTTTGCCTACCGCCTTCTGCGGCAGCCCAAGCGCATAAAGCGCAACATAAAGTATGTGAAGTACGCATGGTGGCTGCTGTGGCACAAATTCTAATCTTTCTGTAAAAATGACTACCGACAATCAGCAGCATAATGCCCCCTGCGCGCCGCGACAGCGGAGCGTGATGGTGGTGTTCGGCACACGTCCCGAGGCCATAAAGATGGCACCGCTGGTCAAGGCCCTCCAGGCCGATGCCGAAAATTTCCGCACCATAGTGTGCGTCACCGGGCAGCACCGCCAGATGCTCGACCAGGTGCTTCATCTCTTCGAAATCACACCCGACTACGACCTCGACATCATGAAGCCGGGCCAGGACCTCACCGATGTGACGGTGCGCATCCTCGACGGCATGCGGCGCGTGCTCGCCCAGGCAAAACCCGATGTGGTGCTCGTGCACGGCGACACTTCGACGTCAACCGCCGCAGCCCTCGCAGCCTTCTACGCCCAGATTCCCGTGGGCCATGTGGAGGCCGGCCTCCGCACCGGCGACATCTATTCGCCCTGGCCCGAGGAAATGAACCGCCGACTCACCGGCCGCCTCGCCACGCATCATTTTGCCCCCACGCCTGCCGCACGCGAAAATCTCCTGCGCGAGAATGTCGACGGCGCCAACATAATCGTCACCGGAAATACTGTTATTGACGCATTGTATACCGTCAACGACAAAATCGAGTCGGACCTCAGTCTTCGCGAGCGCCTCGCCGACGACCTCCGTGCCGCCGGCTACGACTGTTCGCGCCTCGAGCAAGGGCGGCGCATGGTGCTCGTCACCGGCCACCGTCGCGAGAACTTCGGCGAAGGTTTTCGCAACATCTGCACGGCTTTGGCGGAACTGGCAAGGCGTTATCCGCAGGTCGACATCGTATACCCCATGCACCTCAACCCCAATGTGCGCCGTCCGATCGCCGAGATGTTCGGGCCCCTCGACCTTGACAATGTGTTCTTTATCGAACCTCTTGAATATCTGCAATTTGTCTTTGCTATGAAGCGCTCATATCTCATCATAACCGACAGCGGCGGCATACAGGAGGAAGCCCCCTCGCTTGCAAAGCCCGTACTGGTGATGCGCGAGGTTACCGAGCGTCCCGAAGCCCTTGCCGCCGGCACCATACACCTGGTTGGCACCGATGTGCAGAAGATTCTCTCCAACGCGTCGCATTTTCTCGACGACAAGGATTACTACGACAGCAAGAGCCTGATAGCCAACCCCTACGGCGACGGGCGTGCTTGCGGCAGAATAGTGGAGTATCTCCGCAAAAACATTTAGAGCTTGTTTAATAATAAATGTTGCCGATAGGGACGCATAGCTTGCGACGATTTTCGACATGTGACGAAGGAGTGTACTTG
>CABRZA010000041.1 GCA_902475285.1 uncultured Porphyromonadaceae bacterium | reverse complement strand
AGCGTCGTTGCTGGCGTGATAGCCGTTTTCTTGGTGCTCGTGTGCCTCTTCTACTTGACATTCACCTACGTGTCCAACAAGTACGAAGCCCAGGCTACCGAGTATGCCAAAGTGGAATCGGGCGACAACGATGATGCAGCCTACAACCAGGCCTACAAGCACTACATGGACTCCCTCGGAGAGGAAAAAGTGTATCTGGGCTACTACACTCTCAATGAAGTACGCAAGCAGGGCGTTGGCCTCGGCCTCGACCTCAAGGGCGGCATGAACGTTATCCTGCAGGTCGACATGCCCGACATGATGCGCTCCATGAAGAGCGGTGCAACCGATTCGACCTTCGAGGCCGCTCTCGCCGGTGCAAACCGCATGGTTGAGACGCATCAGAGCGACGATTTCGTAAACTCCTTCATCACCCTGTATCGCGAGGCAAAGCCCCAGGCCGACTTCTCGGTTGTCTTCCAGGACATCGTTAAGCCAGGCATGAGCGACGCCGCTGTGCGCTCCACACTCAAGAGCCAGGTGAAGGACCGTGTCGACAACTCCGCAACCAATGTCCTCCGCAACCGTATCGACCAGTTCGGCGTTGTGTCGCCCAACATCCAGGTGCTCCAGGGCAAGGACGGTCAGATCCTCCTCGAACTCCCCGGTGTGAAGGACCACGCCCGCGTACGTGACCTCCTCCAGCGCTCCGCCAACCTCGAATTCTACGAAACATACACCAACGAGCAGCTCGCTTCGGCCTTCGGCGCACTCCTCAACCGCCTTGCCGCCGACACTACCGTCAACATGGCTGCCCTTCAGGGCGTGCTCCAGCGCGGCGGCTACGGCGCAACCGTAGGCTACGCACCCGACGCCAAGACTCAGGCTGCCGTCGACGCCGTCCTCGCCACTCCCGCAGCAAAGAGCCTTCTGCCCTCCGACCTCCGTCTCCGTTGGGGTGTGAAGCCTACCGTCCACACCGACGCCAACGGCAATGAGGTGAACTACGGCATTGCCCTCTATGCCCTCAAGGCCAACGGCGGCAAGCCCGCACTCGACGGCAAAGCCGTGAGCGACGCCGCCGCCAACCCCGACCCCATCCGCGGCATTGAAGTGTCGATGCGCATGAACGCCGAAGGCGCCCGCCAGTGGGCTCGCGTCACCGGCCAGAACGTGGGCCGTCAGGTGGCAATCGTCCTCGACGACAAGGTTTACTCCGCCCCCAACGTCAACGACAAAATCGAAGGCGGCCAGTCGTCGATTACCGGCGACTTCTCCCTCGAAGAGGCCCGCGACCTTGCCAACGTCCTCAAATCGGGTAAGATGGATGCCAAGGTGCACATCATCTCCGACATGGTGGTAGGTCCTTCGCTCGGCAAGCAGGCCATCGAGAGCGGCTTCATTTCCTTCGTTGTCGCACTGGTGCTCCTCATGATTTTCATGATAGCCTTCTACGGCTTCATCCCCGGCCTTATCGCCAACATCTGCCTCATCTGCAACCTCTTCTTCACCATCGGTATTCTGGCTTCCTTCCAGGCCGTGCTCACCATGAGCGGTATCGCCGGTATCGTGCTCTCGCTCGGTATGGCCGTCGACGCCAACGTGCTCATCTTCGAGCGTACCAAGGAAGAGCTCCGCGCAGGCAAGAACGTACGCAACGCCCTCGCCGACGGTTACAGCAACGCCTTCTCGGCAATCTTCGACTCCAACCTCACCTCGATCATCACGGGTGTCATCCTGCTCCTCTTCGGCACCGGTCCCATCAAGGGCTTCGCCACAACTCTTATCATCGGCCTCATCTGCTCCTTCTTCACCGCAGTATACCTGAGCCGTCTCTTCTTCCTCTGGTTCGGCCGCACCGAAGCATTCAACAAGCTCACATTCTCCACCGGCCTTTCGAAGAAAGTATTCGTCAACACCAAGATCAACTTCCTCGGCCAGCGTAAGGTCAGCTTCACTGTTGTGGCCGCCATGGTGGCTATTGTAGTGGTTTCGCTCTTCGCCCGCGGCCTCAACCAGGGCATCGACTTCTCGGGCGGCCGCAACTACATCGTCAAGTTCGAGCAGCCCGTCAGCACCACCGAGCTTCAGCAGGTGCTCTCCCAGCAGTTCCCCGGTGCTTCCACTTCGGTAATCACCATCGAGAGCTCCAACCAGGTGCGCGTGTCGACCAACTATAAGATCAACGACGAAGATGCCAACACCGAAGCCGAAATCACCGGCAAGCTCTTTGAGAGCCTCAAGCCCTACCTCCGCGAGGGTATGTCGGCCGAAGAGTTCTCCACCACCGACGCCTCGCAGGGCATCGTGAGCTCGCAGAAAGTGGGTCCCTCGGTAGCCGACGACATGCGTACCGACGCTTACATCGCCGTTGCCATCGCCCTCATCGCCATGTTCCTCTACATCCTTCTGCGATTCCGCAACGTGGCATTCTCGCTCGGAGCTCTCGCCGCTGTGGCCTTCACCGCCTTCTCCATCATCGGTTTCTACTCCCTCTTCTACGGTGTGCTGCCCTTCGCAATGGAAATCGACCAGACATTTATAGCGGCAATATTGACCGTCATCGGTTACCAGATCAACGATACCGTGGTGGTATTCGACCGTGTGCGCGAGAACACTGCACTCTTCCCCAAGCAGGACTTCTTCACCACCATCAATACCTCTATCAACACCACCCTGAGCCGTACAATCATGACCTCGGCTTCGACTCTCCTGGTGCTCCTCTGTATCTTCATCCTCGGTGGCGACGCTATCCGCAGCTTCACCTTCGCAATGCTCTTCGGCGTAATCATCGGTACCCTCGCCACCATCTATGTGGCCTGCCCCGTTGCTTACCTCACCGACAGCCGTCGCAAGGCAGCAGCAAAATAATTGCCCCTTCCATTCTTCACATATCGGAGCCTGCCCCGCGGCAGGCTCCGAATTTTTTGTCCGAATGTGTAATTTTTGTCGCCTTTTTGCGTCAAATATTACGGTTGCCACAACAGGCGGCCTACGATATATGGAAAACATCTTAGAAGCAAGAAACATAATCAAGGACTTTACCGGCCACCGCGCGCTCGACGACGTGTCGATATCCGTGCCCCGAGGCTCCGTCTACGGCCTCCTGGGCCCCAACGGCGCCGGCAAGACGACGCTTATCCGCATTATTAACCACATCACCGTGCCCGACAGCGGCACCGTCACCTTCAACGGTCACGCCCTAACGGCTGCCGACGTGCGCAACATAGGCTATCTCCCCGAGGAGCGCGGTCTCTACAAGAAGATGAAGGTGGGCGAACAGGCCCTCTTCTTTGCCCGTCTCAAAGGCCTCAACCGCAAGGAAGCCGAGGCTCGCCTGCACGAGTGGTTCGACCGCCTCGAAATCTCCGACTGGTGGAACAAGAAGGTCGAGGAGCTCTCCAAAGGCATGGCGCAGAAGGTGCAGTTCATCGTCACCGTGCTCCACAATCCCGACCTCCTCATCTTCGACGAGCCTTTCTCGGGCTTCGACCCCATCAACGCCGGCATTCTCAAACGCGAGATTCTGCGCCTGCGCGACCAGGGTGCCACCGTCATTTTCTCAACCCACAACATGGGCTCCGTCGAAGAACTCTGCGACGAGATTACCCTCATCAACAAGAGCCACAACATCCTCAGCGGCAACGTGCGCGACATCCGCGAGGCCTTCGGCAACAATACCTATGAACTCGGCTTCGTCGGAAGCCCCGAGAGTCTCACCGCGCTGCCTTTCGCCGCCGAACTCGCCGGACTGAGCCCCGAGGGTACGAGCCTCGCCACTGTGTCGCTCCCCACGCCGGCCGACGTCCGCGCATTCCTCGGCGCGGCCAACCAGGCCGTCCAGGTGGCGTCGTTCCGCCGCATGCTCCCCTCCATGGATAATATTTTCGTACAGGCTGTCGAAGCCTCCAACTCTCAAAACGCACAGCAATGAACTCGCCACTCGGAATCATAATATCGCGCGAATATCTCGAACGAGTAAAGCGCAAAAGCTTCATCATCAGCACCATTCTTGTGCCGCTGTTCATGATACTCCTCATGGTGGCACCGGCTCTCATCATGGTGTTCAGCACCCCCGAGAGCAAGACCGTGGCCGTAATCGACGATACACACCGCATCTACCCCCTCCTCAGTGGAAACGATGAGATAGAATTTGTCAGCGCCACCGAAAACCTCGACGCTGCCCGCGCCGACGAATCCTACAACGCAATCCTCGTGATAGGCGAGCAGGCCATACGCAACCCGCAGGACTGCATCACGCTCTACTCGCACGGCTCCCTCACGATGATGACCGACGAGTACATACAGTCGCAGCTCTCCGATGCCATCGAGGACGTGCGCCTGGAGGCTTACAACATCCGCGACCTCGACAAGATTCTCGACGAAGTCCAGGTCGACCTCTCGCTGCAAGTGCTCGACATCGACAAGGAAGGCGACCAGGCCACCTCGTCGGTGCTGAGCTACATACTCTCGCTCATCATGGACATGATGCTCTACATGTTCATCCTCATCTACGGCCAGATGGTCATGACATCCATCATCGAGGAGAAGAGCAACCGCGTGCTCGAACTCGTGGTGTCGTCGGTCAAGCCCACCCGCCTCATGCTCGGCAAAATTATCGGCGTCGGCCTTGTGGCAATCACCCAGATATTGATTTGGGTGGGCGTCGTATCGCTCTGCTCCGCTTGGCTCGTGCCCTTCATGACCGGCTCGGGTGCCGTGGCCGAAGAGCCTGAACTCGCCGCAGCCGTGGCCCAGCTCTCCGACACCGGCTTCATCGTGTCGATTACCGTCAACATGCTCCTCTTCTTCATCGGCGGCTACCTCTTCTATTCCGCCATGTTCGCCGCCATAGGCTCCGCCGTCGACAACATCCAGGATGCCTCCCAGCTCTCCTCCATAGCTACAATCCCCGTGATCATAGGCATCGTCGGCTCCATGACCGTCATCAACAACCCCACCTCCACCATCGCCTTCTGGCTCTCCGTCATACCCTTCACCTCGCCCATGACCATGATGGCGCGCCTTCCCTTCGGCGTACCCGTATGGGAAACGGTTCTCTCGCTCGTGGTGCTCTACATCAGCTTCACCCTCCTCATATGGGTATGCGCCAAAATCTACCGCGTGGGCATATTCATGTACGGCAAGAAACCCACCCTCGCCGAAGTCATCCGCTGGGCCCGCGAAAAGTAATATATACCCCAAGAATATATTTTACCCGGGCGGACCGAAAGGCCGCCAGGGCATTTTTTTAAGAATGGATATGTACGTCTTTTACCCTCAGTAGAGGTCGTTGACTACGAGGGAGGCGAGGGTGAGGCCGGCGACGGCGGTGGCGTGGACGAAGGTGCCGTTCGGGCCGCCGGTTTCGGCGTCGGGGGCGCGGTGTGGGGCGCGCTCGGGGCTGTATACGCAGGTGAATTTGCCGGGGCGCTGGTCGTGACGGCGGAACCATGTGCGCAGGGCGCGCGCCAGGGGGCAGCCTTCTACTTTGTAGAATTCAGCCGTGCGGAAAGCCGCTGGCGTGAGTTTGCGTGCCGCACCCATCGACGAAAAGAAGGCACGGCGTGGCCCCGTAGAGCCGGTGGTGCACCGCATTATGAGGTCGGCCTTGTCGGGCAGCGAGTCGATGGCGTCGATGCAGTAGTCGTAGGTATCGATACCGAACTCGGCGGCAGTGTCGGGCGTGTAGCGCCCTTCGATGGCCTCTACGACGGCGTCGGGGTTGATGTCGCGCATGCGCTCGGCCATCACCTCAACCTTCGGGCGTCCGACGGTGGAGTTCAGCGCCGGCAGCTGCCGGTTGATGTTGGAGAGTGCCACGGTATCGGAGTCGACAAGCGTGATATGTCCTATGGCAGTGCGTGCCAAGGCCTCTGCGCACCACGACCCCACGCCCCCGACACCGAAGATTATCACACGGCACGCCCGAAGGCGCTCCATCATATCGTCGCCGGCAAGAAGCCCGACGCGCCCGAAACGGTCGTCGACATTCATATGATATCTTTTGTAAGTATGTGTTCGAAATTATTTATCGTATAGTATTATAAAGTATGTGGATGAAATTTTGAGTTCGGCTGATGGCGTAATGGGGTTCCATTACAACTGAAGCCGGAATCGAAAGTGCGCCACAGAATTTATGAGGCGATACCTTAAATAATTTCGAACACATACTTATAAGTGGGATAAATCACCGCCCGTCCTCCGAAGCCGCACTTCTGGCGAATGAGGCCGAGGTTTATCTCGCGGCCGCCGTCTTCGTTTGAAGTGCCGAAGTCGAAATACTGCACCCCGGCGGGGAGACTGTCGAGAATATACTTGTAAATCAATGGGATGACACGCAGTCCGCGCCCCTCCTCGCTGCTTGCCGTATACTGGCTGTGGGCGCAGCGCGTGGAGATGTATACCACCACGCCCGCGAGCAGACGCCCGTCGAGGCGTGCGGTATAGAGGCGGATGTTGTCGGGAAAACGGCTTTTGAGCAGCAGTATCTCGTCGAGCGAATGTACGGGCGCGGCGTCGTAGCGGCTGCGCAGACGCTCGCCGAGCATGGTCCAGTATTCTTCCCAGGCATCGTCCTCGGCAACTGTTACGCCGCTTTTCTCTGCCTTGCGCACGCTTTGCCGCGACGCCATGTCGAAGCCCAGAGGCTCGCGAAGGTCCACCACCGAGGCTACGCTGCCCGTCACAGTAGCGCCGTAGCGCACGAGTGCGTAGAGGTCCTCCTCCGCCGGGTAGCTGTGGTAGATGTAGGGCGACGGCTTATAGACGAGCTGCCGAAGCCCCTGTTCGCGCCAGAGGGCGAAGGCGGCGTCCCACACCTCGAGCATGGCCTCGGCGTCGGCACGCGGCGTCATGAGCCACCCGCCGAAGGTGAGGCCGGCATGGCTCGAAATCACCCCCTCGGGCCGCAGACACGCCGGCAGAGCGGCTATTGCGCGCCCCTTGGCGTCGCGCGCAATAAGCGACGCGTCGGTAAAGCGGTCGGAGTGATAGTCCATGTAGTCGCGCAGGTGCAGGAACACGCCGTTGCGCGACGCCTGCACCAGCTCGTCCCAAGTGCCTTTCAGAGCAGGAGTATATGCCTCGATGCTAATCATTTGTCATGTCGCTGAACACGACGTAGCGTTGCAGGCGTGCCAGAGCTGTGGCATAGTCGGCCAGAAGCGAGGCATAGTCTGCGGCGCCGTCGAGATATATGTTGTATTCGGTGAGGTATTCGAAGAGCGTTATGCGGCCGGCCTCCAAAGCACGGCCCAAGAGGGCGGGGTAGTCGTTGGCCGTACCGAAGACGCGCTGCAGCGGTTCGAGCTGCGCATAGAGTGTGGTGACGCGCTCGTAGTCGGCGCGCAGGGCGGCATCGGCGGCAAGCATTTTGGATGTAAGACTCTCGGCTGCCACAACGGCCTCCGCTTCGGCTGCGCGGCGCGACGCCGACGGGCCCCACGACGGCAACCCGACCGAAACGCCGAAGCCGTTGAAGTGCGTGTTCTCTTCGAAATCATGAACATACGACAGCTTGAACGACGGCAATGCCGCGCGCCGGGCCGCTGTCGCCTCATAGGCCGCCGCCGCTTTGAGGCTGCGGGCCGCGCTGATGTCGGGGTTGGCCACGGCATATGCGTCGGCGTAGGTGGCGTAGGCTTCCGGGGCCTTTACCAAAGGCATGTCGATACCGGCCGCCAGGGCGCGTGTCGCCGCGTCGGGCGATATGGCAGCCAAAGTTTGATAGGCCGCGCTGCGTTCCACTTCGGCACGCGCAAGAGCCGATTCGCCGGCGGCGAGCTGAAGCTCCGTCTTGCGCACTTCGAGAATGGTTGTCTCGCCGCGCTCGAGCGCGCGCCCGTAAACCTCGCCGAGGTGCTTGAAATTATCTACGGCGCGGCGAAGATAGGCCACCTGCACTCCGGCTGCGGCATATTGCATTATAGCCGTCTTGGCTTCGAGCCACTTCTCCTGCACGGCGGCGGCGTAGAGCTGCCGGGCGGCGTCGGTGCGCGCCTCCGTGGCATGGCGCCGGGCCGAGTAGACGCCCGGCCAGTCGAAACTCTGTCCTACCGACACTCCCCAGCGCGACTCCCCGCCGCCCCTCTTCCATTCGAATTCGGCCTCGGGTCCGGCGAGCACGTTGGCGGCGCGACCCGAATAGTCGGTGGCCGCTATCTGTGTGTGCGCCGCGGCCACATCGGGATTGCTCCGCGCCATGGCAAGCGCCAGCGAGTCGGTGTCGACGGCGCCTGCCGTCAGTGGCAGCACAGCAAGAAGAAACAGGAACTTTTTCATTGCCGGTTTCGGTTTATGAATTTATAAAGTATGGGCACCACATATATATTGAGCGCCGTCGAGCTCAGCAGACCGCCGAGAATCACCACGGCCATGGGTGCCTGTATCTCGTTGCCCGGCGCATCGCCGTTGACGGCGAGCGGTATGAGCGCCAGAGCCGACGTCAGCGCCGTCATAATGATGGGCAGAAGGCGGTCGACCGAACCCTCGGCAATCCGCAGTCCCAAGGGCATGCCGTCGGCGGCCAGATGGTTGTAGCGGCTCATCAGAAGCATGCCGTTGCGTGTGCTTATGCCCATGAGCGATATGAAGCCTATGATGGCGGGAATGTTCACCTCGTCGCCGCATATTGCCAGGAGGATGACGCCGCCTATGAGTGCCAGAGGCATGTTGATGAGGATGACGAGCGACTGTGCCACCGAACGGAATTCGCCGTAGAGCAGCATGAAGATGAGCAGCAGCGCTCCCAGCGACGCCCACAGCAGCGTGCGCGACGCAGCCTGTTCGTTCTCGAACTGGCCGCCGTACACCGCATGATAGCCTGCGGGCATGGCGATTTCTTTCTCCACACGGCTGCGTATGTCGTCGACGGTACCGCGCAGGTCGCGGCCCTCCACGTTGCACGACACCAGCAGGCGCCGCTCCACGTTCTCGCGGTTAACGGTGTTGGGGCCAGCGTCGGAGCGTATCTCGGCCAGGCGGTCGAGGCTTATTTTCTCACCCGCGGGAGTGTCGACGGTGATGGCTGAGATGTCGGCTATGTCCGAGCGGTGGTTCTCGTCGAGAATCACACTCACGTCGTAGGCGAAGCCGTCGCGGTATACCTGCGACACCGTCCGCCCGGCGAGAGCCGTCTCCACGGCGCGTGCGAAGTCGGGCATACGTATGCCGTAGAGTGCCAGCAGCTCGCGCCGCGGCTTGATTACAATCTGAGGCCGCTCGGTCTGCTGCTCGATGTTTACGTCCACGGTGCCCGGCACTTCGGAGGCTATCTCCTTCACGCGGCGCCCGATGGCGAAAAGCGTGTTGAGGTCGGGCCCGAAAATTTTTATGGCCACCTGGCTCTGTGCGCCCGACAGCATGGCGTCGATACGGTGCGATATGGGCTGGCCTATCTCCACAATGGCGCCCGGCAGGTGACCCAGACGGTGGCGCAGGTCGGCGGCCACTTCGGCGCGCGAGCGGTCGGTGAGGGTATAGGGCGCCTCTATCTCGCTCACGTTCACGCCGAGGGAGTGCTCGTCGAGCTCGGCACGGCCGGTCTTGCGAGCAACGGTGTTGACCTCCGGCGTGGCCAGGATTATGGCCTCGGCCTCGCGCCCTATGGCGTCGCTCTGGTCGAGCGAGATGCCCGGCAGAGTCGACACGTTGATGGTGAACGAGCCTTCGTTGAAGCGCGGCAGGAAGCCGCGGCCCAGCGAGAAGAATATGCCCAAAGCCACGGCGAAGAGCAGGGCAGTGGCGCCGAGTATGAGCCTCGGATGACGCATGGCTGCGTTGAGCGAGCGGCCGTAGGCGCGCTTGATGGCGGCCGTCACGCGGGGCTCGCGGGCCATGCGCTCGTTCTGCCGGCGGCTGCCCAGCAGGTAGCTGCAAAGCACTGGCGTGAGAGTCAGGGCCACTATGGTGCTCGCCGCCAGCGACACTATGAAGGCAACGCCGAGCGGTATGAGCATCCTGCCCTCCATGCCCGTGAGGAAGAACAGCGGAAGGAAGGCCGCCGTGATGATGAGCGTGGAGTTGAAGATGGGCATGCGCACCTCGGCCGAGGCGTGGAACACGCACTCCTTCAACGGCTGACGCTCCTCGGGAGGCCGCGCGGCGTTCTGCCGCAGGCGCTTGTACACGTTCTCAACGTCGACTATCGCGTCGTCGACCAGACAGCCTATCGCAATGGCTATGCCGCCGAGGCTCATGGTGTTGATGCCGTAGCCCATGGCGTTGAGGATGAGCACCGAAACGATAATCGACAGCGGCAACGCCACCACCGAGATTATCGTGGTGCGGAAGTTCATCAGGAAGAAGAAGAGTACGATGATTACGAAGAACGCGCCTTCGAGCAGCGACCGCTGGAGGTTGCTTATCGAATTGTCGATAAACTCGCTCTGGCGGAAGATGTCGGTTGCCATGTGCACGTCGGCAGGCAGCGTTTGGGCCAGCGACGCAAGGGCCTTGTCGATTTCTTCGGTGAGCTGAAGCGTGCCTTCGCCGGGCTGCTTGTTGACGGTGACGATTACGGCCGGCTTCGTTTCTACCGACGCCACGCCTATGCGCGGCAGGCGGCCGCCCGTCTCTACCTTTGCCACATCGCCGAGGGTCACGATGCCGCGGCTGTCGGAGCGAACCACGGCCGCCGCCAGCTCCGCAGGGTCGGAGGTGTTGATGTCGGCCTTTACGATATATTCGTTGCCGTAGTCATACACCACGCCGCCGCCGGCGTTGCTGTTGAAGCCCTCGGCGGCGCCGAGAACCTCGTCGATACTCACGCCCAGGGCGAGCATGCGGTCGGGGTTGAGCTTAATCTGGTATTCGGTGGCGTCGCCGCCTATCACCGACACCTGCGACACACCCCCCAGCGAAAGCAGCCGCGGACGCACCACCGTGTCGGCCAGGCGCCGCAGTTCAAGCATCGAGGTGCTGTCGGCCGTCAGGCCTATTATCATTATCTCGCCCAATATCGACGACTGCGGGCCCATGACGGGCTTGGCCACGCCCTCGGGGAGGTCTTCGGAGGCGGCGTCGAGCCGCTCCGACACTATCTGGCGCGCACGGTAGATGTCGGTGTCCCAGTCGAACTCCACCCATACCACCGAGAAGCCCGTGGTGGAGGTGGAGCGTACACGCCGTACGCCCGTGGCGCCGTTCACGGCCGTCTCTATCGGGTAGGTTACTACTTTTTCGACCTCCTCGGCGGCAAGACCGCGCGCCTCGGTCATCACCACCACGGTGGGGGCGTTGAGGTCGGGGAAGATGTCGACCTCCATGCGCATCAGCGCGAAGGCTCCGCCTATGAGTGCCAGTGCCGTCACTATCAGCACCGTCAGGCGGTTGTCGAGCGAGAAGCGGATTATACGGTTGAGCACGGCTGTCAGTGGTTATGGGTGTGACCTTCGGGTATGTTCGCGCTGCTCTCGGCAAGGCGTACCACGGTAGCGCCCTCCGTGACGAGGACGGTGCCTGCCTCCACGCCGCCGGTGATTTCCATGCGGTGGCCGTCGGAGGCGCCCACGCTCACCGCACGTTTGGCATAATGGTCGTCGCCGAGGTGCTCGTATACAAAGAACTGTCCCTGCTGTTCGCTGAGAGCTCCCACGGGCACCGACAGCACGCCGGGGCGTTCGGCTCCTAAAAGATGGGCCGTATATGCGCCGCCCGAGGTGAGACCGCCGGTGCGCGGCACCACGAAATATACCGGCACATAGGCCGACACTCCTGCAGTCATCGCGCCCGCAACACGACGGCCGCCGGCATCGATTATGTCGACCGCACCGTGCCCGGGCACGTCGAGGATTACGTCGGTGAAACTGCTCTCGTCGTCCGCATAGCGCTGCGGCAGCTCGACGCGCACCGAGAGATGGTCGTCGGAAGCCACGGTGGCTATGATGTCGCCGGGCTGCACGTACTGTCCCTGACGCACGGCGAGACCCGTTACCACGCCCGCTATGGGGCTGGTGGCGCGCGATGTGGCGGCGGCGGGGCTGTACGACGCCTGGGCCGCGCGGTAGGCAGCCAGGGCGGCGTTGCGCTCGCCCACGGTGGCCAGCTGTTCCTTATAAAGATTCTCGATGCGCTCGTATTCGGTGCGCGCGGCCTCGAGGGCTGCCGCTGCCGCAGCGTCGGGGTTGCCGCCGCTGATGCCGTCGGACTTCACTGTGGCTATGAGAGCCCCCGCGCCGACGCTGCTGCCTGGCTCCACGCCCGCTGCGAACTGCACGATGCCCGAAGTGGGCGATGCCACAAGAGCGTCGTTGTGCGCGCACGACTGCACCGTGGCCGACACTTTCACGCCCGCGCGGAAGGGCATGGCGCGAAGGGTGTCGACTTTCACGCCGAAGCGCTCGGCCTCGTGCGTGTCGAGAACTATCACGCCGGCGGCGTGCTCGTGGGACTCGTGGGCTTCGGCGCCCTTATCGTGCTCTTCGGTGTGCCCCGCGCCGTGCGAGCATCCCGAAAGGAAGCACGCCATGGCGAGGACTATGGATGATAATCGCATTTTCATAGTATTCATGTGTTTCGATGCGGCAAAGTTAGGCCTTTTTACCCGGATACGCCTTGCATCTTTGCCGCCGTTGTTTGCATCTTTCGGGGCTCAGATAGCCACATTTGTCATGTGGCGGAGGAAGAAGGTGGATATCTGTACATAGATGATAAGGCCGACTATGTCGTTGGATATCTGTATGAAAGGACCGGTCGCCAGGGCAGGGTTGATGTGCAGTTTCTCGAGCGTCAGCGGCACGACGGTGCCCAGCAGCGACGCAAACATCACCACCACGAACAGCGATACCGCCACCGAGAGGGTCACGGCAAGGTCGGTGGGCATCGTCAGCAGGTTGTAGACAAGCACGACCGCCGTGATTACGGTGGCGTTGAGAAGCCCTATGAGCACCTCCTTGCCGAGTTGTGAGGCGAAGTGTTTAATGTCGAGCGAGCCGTTGGCGAGGCCCTGTACCACGATGGCCGAGGCCTGCACGCCCACGTTGCCGCCGGTACCGCCGATTATGGGGATGAAGAGCGCGAGCGCCGTCACGGCCTGAAGCTGGGCCTCGAAGGTGCCGAGAATCACCGACGCCAGAAGCCCCGACCCTATGCCTATCAGAAGCCACGGTATGCGGGCCTTTGTCTGCGCCAGCACCGAGTCGTCGGCGTCCACGTCCGACGAGATACCCGACGCCAGCTGGTAGTCGCGTTCCGACGATTCGCGCACCTGGTCCATCACGTCGTCGACGGTGATGCGTCCCAGTAGGCGCCCTATCGAGTCGACCACGGGCATCGCCACGAGGTCGTATTTCTCGAAATCGAGGGCTACGTCGTCGATGGGTGTGTCAACCTTCACGCTCACCGGGTCGGCCTCCATCACATGCTTGATTTTCGACACCGACGGGTGCGTGAGCATCATTTTCAGAGGCAGAGTGCCGCGCAGGCGGTAGTCGTTGTCTACCACATACACATAGTATATTTCGTCCATGTCCTCGGCCTGCAGGCGCATCTGCTTGATGCACTCCGGCATCGACCAGTTCTCGTTCACAACAATCATCTCCGTGCCCATGAGGCCGCCGGCGGTGTCTTCGGCGTATTTCAGAAGGTCGATGATGTCGCCGGCCTGCTCAACGTCGTCGATGTGGCTGAGAATTTCCTCGCGCTCGTCCTCGTCGAGCTGCTGTATGAGGTCGACGGCGTCGTCGGTGTCGAGGTGGTCGATTTGCTGGGCGATTTTCTCCGCCGGCATCTCCGAGATGAGCTTCAGACGGTCGTCTTCGTCGAGCTCCATCAGCACGTCGGCGGCCGTCTCTTCGTCGAGAAGTCCGAACAGCCACTCGGCCTGGCTGAGGTCGAGCTTCTGGTAGAGCTCGGCAATGTCGGCCGGGTGCAGCTCCGACAGCTCGGCAAGCGCTGCCTCGCGGTCGTGGGTGTCTATGATGTGTTCGAAGCGCTTGATGTCTTCTTCGGTATACTCTCTCATTTTGCGTCGTCGCGGGCCTGTCGGAGGCCTTTTGCAAGGTTAATGAATTGGTCCACTGAAAGCTGCTCGGGGCGCAGGCCGGCATATTCGCCGCCGTCGTAGGTCGAGCCGGGGGGGAGGAGCGGGCGCAGGCTGTTGCGGATGGTCTTGCGCCGCTGGTTGAAAGTGGTCTTCACCACCGTGCGGAAGAGCGCCTCGTCAACGCCCAGGTCGGTCACGCCGTTGCGCGTCAGGCGGATGACGCCCGACTTCACCTTCGGCGGCGGATTGAACACACCCTCGTCGACGGTGAAGAGATATTCCGTGTCGTACCACGCTTGTAGAAGCACGCTCAGTATGCCGCGCTCCTTCGAGCCCTCGCGGGCGCATATGCGCCGCGCCACTTCGCGTTGCAGCATGCCCGAGCAGGCCGTCACGCGCTCGCGCCAGTCGAGGATACGGAAGAATATCTGCGACGATATGTTGTAGGGGTAGTTGCCTATCACGCAAAATTTTCCGTCGCCCGGAAATATCTCCGTGTCGGGCATGCGCAGAAAGTCGCCCTCGATGATGCGCGGCTGCGGCTGGGGCAGATGCCCGCGCAGCCATGCCACGCTCTCGCTGTCGATTTCGGCAAGCACAAGATTGTCGGCTCCGTGGTGCGCCAGCAGAAACTGCGTCAGCACACCCGTGCCGGGCCCTATTTCAAGCACAGGAAGGCCGCTGTACGCGTCGAGCGTCGACGCAATACGTTCGGCCACCGTCATGTCGGTGAGAAAATGCTGCCCGAGGGCTTTTTTAGGCTTTACATACTCCATAACCGGCGTTTTTAGGTTGTTATCAGCGCTACGGCAGCCGCTCAGCGCGGCACCCCCGCAAAAATCTTACAAAAGTAACAAAAAACCTCCACCCCGCCAACACCCGAAATTATTTTCTTTCCGACTGCCGCTCGCGACAGATTGGTCGCCGCCGCTTACGCAAGATTTTCGAGCAGGAATTTCCAGGCCGGAATCACCTCGATTTTCACTCCGTCCTTTTCTACCACGGCCTCGTCGGCATATGTCACGATTACGTTGCGGCGGCATGACAACCGCTGCTGCACTTTCACGAGCGCCTGGGTTTCGCGCTCGAAGGTGCTGTCGGCGTCGTTCATGTTGTAGCACACCTGAATGGCCGTTTCGCTTTGCGGCACGTAGAAATCGACCTCTATGCCGCGATTGTAGAAATAGACAGCCTGTTTCGACCCGTAGGTCGAAAGCAATTTCAGCGCCACGATATTTTCGAGGAGCGACGTGCGGATGTCGAGTGCCAGGAGGGATATTATGCCGTTGTCGATGAAATAATATTTCGGATTGCTCACCTTATCGGCCAGATTGTCGGCAATGTTCGTCACCGGCAGGATGAGATATGCGTCGGCGGCGTAACCCAAGTAGTTTATTACCGAGCTTTTGCCAATCTTTGTACCCGTCGACGCCACAATGTTGGTGGCGCGCGTAAACGACAGCGGCTGCTTGATGCTCTCCGCCAGCTTGCGGAAGAGCACACGCAGGGCAAAGATATTCTCCACCCTGTACCGGGCCGCTATGTCGCCCAAAAATATCTTTTGGTAAAGACTCATCAGATAATCACGCTTCACCGGCAGCGCGGCGCACTCCGGAAAACCGCCGAACTGATAGTAGTCCTCGAACAAGCCCATCAGGCGCCCGCGCGATGCAGTTGTCGCGGTCAAGAGCGGGTCGTTGGAATCAACGCCGTTGGCGGCAAGATATTCGTTGAACTGCATCGGAAAAACCTCGCGCGTCATATAGCGGCCACCCAAGGCGGCGTTCACATCTACCGACAGCATCTTGGCATTGCTGCCTGTGATATATACCGTATATTTGCTGTCGGCCACGCGTCGGGCAAAACGTTCCCAGCCATCGATATTCTGAATCTCATCGAGAAAGAGCATCGGGCGTTTTCCGCCGAGTGCTGTGTGCACTTCAAGAATCTTGTTGAGATCCTCGCACTCCATGCCCGCGAGACGTTCGTCTTCGAAATTCACATATACTATCTCGTCCCACGTGCGGCCGGCGGCAAGCAATTCCTGAATCTTGCCATAAAGGAGATACGACTTCCCTGCCCGCCGTGCTCCCACCAGTACTTGCCGGTCGAACCCGTCGAGCGATATGTTTCGCCGTATAACTTGATGACGCATAACCTCTTCGCGGTTTTCAAGCATCACCTCTCTCAAACTCTCGATATTTACCATAGTGCCCGTTGTCTTGTTGATAAGACAAAATTACGCAATTTTTGTCTTGTATGCAAGACAAAATCATATTATTTTTGTCCTGCTTGCAAGACATCGAGCGCCGACACGGCGGAAAGCTAATCTATGTTGAAGTATACGGTGTGGCCGGAGATGGTGGCGCGGAAGCGGAAATTCCTCGACCAGCCAGGGGCATAGTCGAGAGGGCGGTCGTTGAGCTCTATGTTGGCCGCGAAGAAATCGTCGCCGTAGTAGAGCATATAGTTTCCCTGTGTCTGTACCAGCACAACCTTGACGGGCGTTCGTCCTCCCTGATAATCATCGTGGTAGCCCACGAGCTTTTTCACCGGCACAACGCGGTAAGGGTCGTTAGGGTCGTCGGTAAGCGACGGAATCCACTCCGACTTCATGTTGAAATAATAGGGCGTGGTAGAATAAAACCCGTTCGAGCGCTCCGCCACATATGCGTACGGCTCGGCCCATCGAGCTTGATTGTAAAGCAGCCGCGCCGAGTCGGCCACACGATACACTTTCAGGTGCTCAGTCCGCGTGCGCCCGTTGTAGGTCGGCACGGGAAGATCCACAAAATACAGCCCCTCGTCCACCACCACATTGGCCGTCGTTTGGTGAATACCCCCGTTGCCGTTGTCATTATAGAGCGTCACCGTCTCACCTGTCGCCGCCAGGGCAACGAGCATCATCACCGTCATCAAAAAACACCGTGCCATAATCTTAGATATCTCCGGCGTCCGAGGCAAACATTCCGCCTCCGCCACCGCGCAAATATAATCATTTTCCTCCACACTTGGCGTCCTTGGCTAAAAATATATTTTTCCTGCCGTGGCCTTGATTTTTGGATTTTTTTGACTAAATT
>CABRZA010000040.1 GCA_902475285.1 uncultured Porphyromonadaceae bacterium | reverse complement strand
AGGTTTCTATTAGCCAATCCATAAAAATTGTTTTTCAAGAAGTGAAACGTAGTAAAGAATCTTAAGGCAAGCGGAGCGAAAGCGCTTACATACACATATAACGCCCTCCCGGGCAAATGGTTTGGTTACCTCCGGCATAAGCGTGAGATAAAACGCACCGTGAGGAATGATATGGCCGTGGCCACGGTGACGGGCAAGAGGAAACCGAAGCTGTCGGTTGTCTCCATGGCTATGAATATTGCCATAAGCGGAGCGCGCACCACACCAGCCAGGACAGCCGACATGGCCACAAGAGCCAGATGCGCCGTGGGAAAATCGGTGCCGAAGATGCCGTTGACGAGCATGCCGAAAAGGAGTCCGGCCATACATCCGGCGAACAGTGCCGGAGCAAAGTCGCCGGCCACGCCGCCGCCGCTGTTGGTTCCGTAGGATGCGACGGCCTTCACTGCCGCTATCGCCGCCACAAGTGCGACAAGCGCCCATGGCGACGATGTGAGGCCATGGAAGAAGCTGTAGTCGCCGATGCGCGCGGGGGCGTCGTTGACTATAGCTGTGATGGCATTGTAGCCTTCGCCGTAGAGGGTGGGGAAGAGGAATACCAGCAGCGACACCAACGCCCCCGACAGGAGCGCCCTCGCCCATGGCGACGACACACGGCGTATAAGCCGCCGTGTGATGATGCCTGTGCGGCAGTAGTACCACGAATATAGCCCGCAGAAGAGGCCGAGCAGGAGTATTATGCCCATATGCGACATGTCGAAAATCATGCCCGGAGGAAAACTAACGTCGAAGGTGCTGTGGGCGAGATAAAAAGCCGTGGCGCCGGCAGTGAGGCAGCTCAGCGACAGACTGAGCACCGCCGCAAGAGTCATGGGTATGTGTATGCATTCAAACACGAAGAATATGCCGCCTACGGGTGCCGTGAAGATGCCCGCTATACCGGCTCCGGCGCCGCATGCCGTGACCAGCGCCACCTCCTGGCGCGAGAGCAGGCACCAGCGCCCAATGTTGGAGGCTATGGCTGCCGCACTTACGGCAGATGGTCCCTCCGAGCCTGCGGAGCCGCCGAAGCCCAGTGTGAGTGTATTGGCGATTATTGGTGTGAATATAAGGCGGAAAGGCAGACGCGTGCGGCGGCTTTTGAGGGTGGCCGTAAGACGCTCCGTGCCGTCTTCGAGGTCGCGGTGCAATACATAGCGTGTGAACACAAACGTAAGGACGATGCCGGCCAAAGGCAGGACGAGAAACTCGTAGTTGGAACCGCCGAATCTCATATGCGCCGTGAGCATTTCCGACAGCCGCGCTATGCACCATTTGAGGGTGTGCGCGGCCATGCCCGCCCCCGCGCCGACAGTCACGGCAAGGAGACAGCCGAATATCTGCGGCGAGATATTGCGCCGGCGCCAACAGTAGAAGCGCCGGGCCAGAATTGCAGTCGGCGAGAGCTTCATAAAGGATGAACATTTATAATATATTATATACGCCCACTCCGCCCGCGAGGTTCAAAAGTCTTAAAAATTCCTTTCGTCGGGGGCAATAAAGGAGGGCGGGGCGACGTTAAGCATTTGATGAAATGTGTCAGAGCTTTGTTAGCAGTGCTTCTGGCGGCGACAGCCTTCGCCGCCGGCGCCCGTGCGTTCAACGACAAGGTGCAGAACCGCCCCTACGCCGACCTGCGGCGCTGGCATCTGGGCTTTTCGGTGGGCGCCTATACCTCCGACCTGCGCTTCACCCACAACGGTTTCGTGACGGAAAACGGCGAGGAGTGGCGCCTTGAGCAACCGGGATATCAGCCCGGTTTCTGCGTGAACGGCCTCATCGCCCTCAGGCTCAACACATATTTCTCGCTGCGCTTCACCCCGGGCATGTACTTCGGCAGCCGCGACATAAGCATGCGCGAGCTCCACAGCGGCGCCACCGAACGGCAAAACGTGAAGTCGACATTCGTTGTGATGCCTTTCGACCTCAAATTCGCCGGCCTGCGCTACCGCAACGCGCGCCCCTATGTGACGGCCGGCGTGATGCCGGTGTTCGACGTAACGAAAAAACGCTCCGACATCCTCCAGCTCAAAAGCACCGACTGCTACATATCGGTAGGCTTCGGATGCGATTTCTATCTGCCCTACTTCAAGTTCATCCCCGAGGTGAAATTCTGCTTCGGCCTCGCCGACATCCTCACCCACGACCGCCCCGACCTCGTGGACGACCCCAACAAATACAAATTCACCCAGTCGCTGGCCAAGGCGACGTCGAAAATGATAGTCTTCACCTTCTACTTCGAATAAGCCATGCAGCCCTACCAGCCCGCCATATATTCCCGACACGGTGTTGTGCGTAAAGTACTGCTGCTTGTCGCCATCCTTACAGCCATCGGCGCCTCGGCGCAGACCGACCCCAACCTGTCGCAGTACTACGTGGCACCGACGCTCTACAATCCCGCCGCCACCGGCACCGGCGACCTTCTGCGCATACGCGGCGGCGCACGCCTGCAATGGGTTGGCATCGACAATGCCCCGCAAAGCTTTCTTGCCACAGCCGACATGCCCTTCAAGCTCGGCAGCAAGCGTTTGGGCACGGGCGTGCGCGTGAGCCAGGAAAGCATAGGTCTGTACAGCTCGCTCGACATAGGCGCCCAGATATCCTACAAATTGAAAAAGTGGGGCGGCACATGGAGCGTGGGCCTGCAAGTAGGCTTCTACGACCAGAGCTTCAAGGGCTCGAAGGTAGTGCTCCCCGACGGCGACGACTACCATCAGGGCACCGACGACGCCATCCCCACCAGCGACCTCCACGGCACGGCCTTCGACGCCGCCGCCGGCCTGTGGTACGAGCACCCGAAGTTCTACGCCGGCCTCTCGTGCACGCACCTGATGGGCCCCACCATAACGATGAACGCCGAGAGCGCCTCGGGCGGCTCGGAGACATCGTCGGAGCGCCGCTACGAATTTCAGGCGCGGCGCACGCTCTATTTTACCGCCGAATGCAATATTCCGATAAAAAACACGTTATTTGAAATAATGCCGTCGGTATTGGTGAAGAGCGACTTCACCTTCACCACCGCCGAGATAACGGCCCGCGCACGCTTCCGTAAGTTCCTCAGCTTCGGTCTTGGCTACCGCTACGACGATGCCGTGGTGGTGACCGTGGGCGCCGAATGGAAGAATTTCTTCATCGGCTACGCCTACGACTATGCCACCGGTGCCATCCACAGCGCCTCGTCGGGGAGCCACGAGATTTTCGCCGGCTACAGCCTTAAACTCGACCTGGGCGAGAAGAACCGCCACCGCCACAAAAGCGTGCGCATAATGTAGAAAATGAACACACCCATTGCCGCCACCGGGCGGTCATAGACGACACAACAGGAAAATATGAAAAATACAAGCCATATCATTATCGCCGCCACACTGTCGGGCATCATGCTTGCATCGTGCGCCACCGGTTCGCGTTCGGCTGCCGGCGGTGAGGTTACGGGCGTGGGCGGCACGTCGTGGGTCGAACCCACGCCTTACGGAATGGTGCTGGTCGACCGCGGTTCGATGAAAACCGGCGTGGCCAAAGACGACTCGCTGTGGAATCTCCGTGCCAACGCTCGCGGCATGTCGGTTGATGGCTTCTGGATGGACGAAACCGAAATAACCAACGCGAAATACAAGCAGTTCGTCTTCTGGGTGCGCGACAGCATAATCCGCGAGCGCCTCGCCGACCCGGCCTACGGCGGCAACGAGGACTTCAAGATTGAGGAGGACAAGGAAGGCAACCCGGTGACTCCCCACTTGAACTGGAACAAGGCCATACCCTGGCGCAATCCCAACGAGGACGAGCTCCGCGCCATAGAGAGCGTATACCGCACCAATCCCATCACAGGCGTGCGCGAACTCGACGCCACTCAGCTCAACTACCGCTACGAAATATACAACCACACCGAGGCCGCCAAACGCCGCAACCGCCTCGACCCGCGGCGCCGCGAATACAACACCGACCGCCCGGTGCCCACCGATGTGCCCCAGATTTCGAAGGACACCGCATGGATCAACGACGAAGGCGAAATCGTGCGCCAGACCATCAACCGCGGCCTCACCGGCGACTATGACTTCCTCAATACTTATATAGTAAACATCTATCCCGACACCACGGCGTGGGTCAACGACTTCGAGAACAGCTACAACGAGCCCTATGTGCGCATGTACTTCGCGCACGGCGGCTACTCCGACTACCCCGTGGTGGGCGTGAGCTGGGAACAGGCCAACGCCTTCGCCAACTGGCGCACCGACTACCTTCGCCGCGCTCTGGGCCGGGAAGGCGTGTATGTAGAGCCCTACCGCCTGCCCACCGAGGCCGAATGGGAGTATGCAGCGCGCGCCGGCGTGGACGAGAACATGTATCCCTGGGACGGCGACCTGGCCTTGAGTGAAGACAAGGGCTGCTTCTACGCCAACTTCAAGCCCGCCGAAGGCAACTACGTGCGCGACGGCCATGTGATAACATCGCGTGTGGGCACCTACGCACCCAACGACTTCGGCCTCTACGACATGGCCGGCAACGTGAGCGAATGGACCTCCACGGCCTTCACCGAGAGCGTGGGACGCCTCACCGGCGACCTCAACCCCGAGTACCGCTACGACGCTGCCGTAGAAGACCCCTACAAGATGAAGCGCAAAATCATCCGCGGCGGCTCGTGGAAGGACGTGGCACACAACGTGCGCTCCGATCTGCGCATGTGGGAGTACCAGAACGAGCAGCGCTCCTATATAGGCTTCCGCTGCGTGCGTACGCAGATAGGCTTCGCCAAAGGACAGAAACAGAACAAGAACCGATAAACACCACCCCTACCATACCCCCTCTCCTTAAACAACTACGAAAATGGGAAAAATACAAGCATACAAGAACGTGGTAAGCGCTTTCATCAGCAGTGAGAAAGGCCAGCGCTTCTTCAACTTCGCCTATTCTATCGGCGCAGCCATCGTGATATGGGGTGCGCTGTTCAAGATTCTCCACCTTCCGGGCGGCAACACCCTCCTCTCCATAGGCATGGGCACGGAGGTACTGATGTTCGTCCTCACGGCATTCGACCGTCCGCCGCGCGAATACAACTGGGAAGACGTTTTCCCGGCCTTGCGCCAGCATGAAGAGGGTGAGGCGACCGACGAGCCCATAGCCCAGATCAACTACGGCCCCGCCGCCGGCGCATATCCCGGCGTGCCCGCGGCAGCTCCCGGAGCTCCCGTGAGCGCCATCCCCGGCATCGACCTCGCCGAGAGCGACGCCCGCACCCTCTCCGAAAGCATAGCCAAGATGTCGGCCGCCGCCGAGCGTCTTTCGGAGATGGCCGAGCTCACCACGGCCACGCAGCAGTACCTCGAGCAGATGAGCGCTATCGCCGCCGACATGCAGGCTCTCCACGCCACCACGGCGGCGCTCAACGAAGTGTCGTCGACGCTCCTGGCCTCCTACCGCGCCATCACCGAGAACTCCGCCGGCATCACATCGGCCTCGCAGGGCTATGTGGAGCAGATGCAGTCGCTGTCGCACAACCTCGGCGGCCTCAACGCCATCTACGAGCTCCAGCTCCGAAGCGTGTCGTCGCAGGTTGAGTCGATCGATCGCGTAAACCGCGGCATAAAGGACATCCGCGACATGTACGAGAAGAGCGCCAGCCAGAGCGTGCGCTACTGCGAGGAGACCGAGAAGATGGCACGCTACATGCAGCAGCTCAACAGCATCTACGAGCGCATGGTGCAGGCTATGACCGTGAACATGTACCGCCCGATGATGAACCCGGCCGACGCCGGCATGCCCATCAACGGCGACGCCCACCACACACCCGAGCAGCCCCAGGCCGCGCCCTCGACAACCGACGTGCGCTTCTGATGCGCGCCATTTCCATTCATCCTTAACAGAAGAATATAATGGGCTCCAATACCAACCGCTTGTCGCCGCGTCAGAAGATGATAAACCTGATGTACATCGTTCTGACGGCCATGCTCGCGCTCAATGTGTCGAGCGACGTCCTCGACGGCTTCACGCAGGTCCACGAGGGTCTCAACCGCTCCAACGCCAACTACGACGAGCGCAACAGCGCCGTGTACCGCCAGCTGGCCGCGCTTGCCGAGAAGAACCCCGACAAGGCCGCGGCGTGGCTCGACAAGGCCAGCGACGTGCGCCGCCGCACATCGGAAATCTACTCCTATATCGACACCCTCAAATACGAGATAGTGCGCAAGGCCGACGGCCCCGAGGGCGACCCCGACGACATCCTCAACCGCGACGACCTCGAGAGTGCCGCCGTGGTGATGCTCGCCCCCGGCAATCCGCGCGGCGTGCGCCTCCGCGAGCGTATCGACGGCTACTCCGACTTCGTGTCGGCCTTCATCCCCGACACCGTCAAGCGCCGCTCCATCACACAGGCGCTCAGCACCGAACCCATATCGCGCCGAGGCACTCTCGCCCCGCAGCTGTGGGAAGAGGCCAAGTTCGACCAGCAGCCCGTAGTGGCCGCCGTCACCCTCCTCTCCAAGTTGCAGAGCGACATACTCTACGCCGAGGGCGAGGCCCTGTCGTCGCTCCTGGCACAGGTCGACGCCGGCGACCTCCGTGTGAACGAACTCAAGGCCTACGTCATACCGCGCTCGCGCCTTGTGATGCGCGGCGGAAAATATGAGGCGAACATCGTCCTGGCCGCCGTCGACACCACCCAGCGCCCGCAGATTTTCATCGAAGGCCGCGAGCTCCAGGGCTCCGACGGCATATATCAGGTGGGCACCTCGGCGACGGGCGTCTTCGACTACAATGGATGGCTCGAAGTGACCAACCCCGACGGCAGCACCACGCGCGAGGACTTCGCCTCGTCGTACACCGTAATCGAGCCCATGGCCACCGTGTCGGCCACGATGATGAACGTGCTCTACGCCGGCATCGACAACCCCATAAGCATCTCCGTGCCGGGCGTGGCAATGAACGACATATCGGCCACCATGACCAACGGCACCCTCACCCGCAAGGGCGACGAATGGGTGGCACGGCCGCAGACAGTAGGCTCGGAAGCCACCGTGACCGTGACCGCCACCATGGACGGCAGCCCCGTGACGATGGCCGCCACGAAGTTCCGCGTGCGCAAGCTCCCCGACCCCACCCCCTTCATAGCATACAAGGACGCCCAGGGCAACACCGATCATTACCGTGGCGGCAAACCCTTCGCCAAGGCACTTCTTTTAGCCTCGCCGGGCCTCGAAGCAGCCATCGACGACGGCCTGCTCGACACTCCCTTCACCGTGGAGAGTTTCGAGACCGTGTTCTTCGACTCGGGAGGCAACGCGCTTCTCGAAGTGAGCGCCGGCTCCCAATTCTCGCAGCGACAGAAACAGCAGTTCCAGCGCCTCACGCGCGGCAAGCGCTTCTTCATATCGCGCATCCGCGCCAAGGGCCCCGACGGCCTAACGCGCGACCTCAGCCCCATGGAGGTGATTGTCAATTAACCCCGTAATTACTCTACCCACGATGCATAAGATACTCAAAATAACCCTTCTGAGCCTTGCAGTAATCATTGCCGGCAGCGATGCCGCGGCCCAGCAGAACGAAAGTCAGGGCGTGGTGCGACGCCGAGGTGCCGCACGCGAGAAAAAAGATCAGGACGGAACGCAGGTGACCGAACGCATGCAGAAGTTCTACAACTCGCAGGACGAGAGCATATCCGACGCCGACCGCCAGTGGATGCGCGTGATTTACCGCTCAATCGACCTCGACAAGGACACCAACGCTCCGCTCTACTTCCCCGAAGAACCCATCGAGGGGCAGGAGAACCTCTTCCGCATCATCCTGCGCCTCATGGCCGAAGGCAAACTCACGGCCTACGAGTACCTCGACGGGCGCGAGATTTTCACCGAGAAGTATGCCGTCAACGTCAAGGACGTCTTCGACCGCTTCTACATACCCTACACTGCCGCCAAGGGCAGCACCGAAAAGCGCCCGCGCTTCAATGTCGACCCCATCGACGTGCCTTCCAACGAGGTGCTGAGCTACTTTGTGGTCGAGCGCTGGGAATACGACACACGCCACAACCGCCTGCGCCCAGTAGTCGAGGCCATTTGTCCGGTGCTCCACCGCGCCGGCGACTTCGGCGGCGAGCCGCTGAAATACCCGATGTTCTGGGTGAAGTTCAACGACCTGCGCCCCTATCTTGCCGCACAGACCATTTTCGTGGACGACGACAACAACCTCCCTACCTGCACCTACGACGACTTCTTCACCCTTACGATGTACGACGGCGACATCTACAAGACACGCAACCTCAAGAACCGCTCCATGGTTCAGCTCTACTCCGACCCCGACGCCCTCAAACGCGCCCAAGACAGCATACAGACCTCGCTCGACAGCTTCGAGCGCAAGCTCTGGGTGCCCTCGCGCGAGGAGATACTGGCCGCACGCGAGGCCCGGGAGGCTGCCGAAGCCGCTGCACAAGGCGACAGCACCAAAGTGACGGCCTCCACCGAGAAAACTTCGAGCACCCGTGCAACAAAACGTTCCGCCAAACGTTCGACAAAGAAGGTGAAGGAAAAGAAACCCAAAGAGACCAAGGCAGCGTCGAGCAACAACGTCACACGTTCCGTACGCCGCCGCCGCTGATACCCATAGCCCCCGATCTTACAGCCCGGGGGCTTACTATACCTCATAACTTGTACTTTGTAACTCATAACTTGTACTTCACAACTGATGAAACGGGGACTGATAGCCCTTGCATTGGGCACCTTCGCATTGGGTATCGCCGAGTTTGCCATGATGGGCATACTCGGCGACGTGGCGCGTAGCCTCGACATCAATGTAGTAGAAGCCGGCCACCTCATCTCGGCCTACTCGACGGGAGTGGCCATTGGGGCACCAATGCTCATAGTGCTGCGCCGCATGCCGCTCCAGAGGCTGCTGCTCTTCCTGGCGTCGTTTATCATCGTAGGCAATACCGCCGCTGCCCTCTCGCCCAACTTCTGGACACTCATGACGGCGCGATTCGTGAGCGGTCTGCCTCACGGCGCCTTCTTCGGCGCCGGCGCCATTGTATGCTCGCGCCTGAGCGGCCCCGGCAAGGGAGCGGCCGCCGTGGCAGTGATGGTGGGCGGCATGACCGTAGCCAATGTGGCGGGTGTGCCCCTGGCGACATTCATAAGCAACGTCCTTTCCTGGCGCGGCACCTTCGCCATCGTGGCCTGCGCCGGAGCCGCAGCCTTCGTCGGCATACGCGCGTGGATACCGCGCCTCGCACCCGTGCCCGACACCGGTCTGCGCGGCCAGTTCCGTTTCCTGCGCTCTGCGGCGCCGTGGCTCATCTACTCCGGAGTGTTCTTCGGTCAGATGGCCGTCTACTGCTATTTCAGTTATGTGGAGCCGGCCATGACGCAGGTTGCCGGCTTTTCACAAGAGGCCATGACCTGGATTATGGTGCTCGCCGGCGCCGGCATGGTCAGCGGCAACTTCCTTGCGGGACGTCTCGCCGACACCTTCGGCGCGGCACGCGTGAGCGGCTGCATAGCCCTCCTCATCATGGTGCTCATGCCGCTGATATACATCTATGCCGACGTCAAATGGGCGTCGCTTGCGCTTCTGTTCCTTGCCACGGCATGTCTCTTCGGCATAGGAGGCCCCTTGCAGTATCTCATAGTGAAATTTTCGGCCGGGGGCGAGATGCTCGGCGGTGCCGGCATACAGATAGCCTTCAACGTGAGCAACGCTCTTGCGGCACTCGTAGGCGGAGCGGTTATACGTCATGGCTGGGGCTACGCGGGGCCGGCCCTCGCAGGCATACCTGCCGCAGCAATAGGCGCTGCAGCACTCTTCATATTGGTTCACAAATACAAAGACCGCGCACAATGACCACTACCCTACGCATCAAAAATATGGTCTGCCGCCATTGCGTGGCTGCACTCACGGGCTTTCTCGACAGTCTCGGCATAGCCCATGGCGAGGTGCGCATAGGTTCGGCAGACATCGAGTGCGAGCTCGACGCCACGCAGCTCGCCAAACTCGACAACGGGCTCGCCGAGCTCGGTTTCGAACGCATCACCGACGCCGACGAGGCGCTCGTCGAAGCCACCAAGCACGCCATAATGGAGCATGTGCGCGATGCCGACCACTGCCGTTTGAAGATTTCGGCGTGCATAGCCGACCATGTGGGGGCGTCGTACGACACCCTCAGCCGCATTTTCAGCCGCCACGAAGGACGCACCATCGAACAGTACACCATGGCGCAGCGTGTGGAATATGTGAAGGAACTGTTGGGCTACGGCGAGCGCACGCTGGCCGAAATCGCCGACATGGCCGGCTATTCGAGCGCGGCGCACCTCTCTCGCCAGTTCAAGGCCGTAACGGGCATGACGCCCACTGCATGGCTCTCCGTCGCACCCCACCGCATACCGCTCGACAAGGTGTAGATAATGCGGATTGGGGATGGTAGGATTGGGAATAGTAGGATTGGGGATGGGAAACGTTATTTCAATCCCCAATTCCCAATCCCCAATTCCCATTAATTCCAGGTATATTTCTTCTGGTGGCCGAGCTTGGAGCGAATGCGCCGTGATATGCGGCGCAAGGGGTAAGTGATGGAGAGCCACGGAATGGTTAGGCACAGGCTGCGCGATTTCAATGCCTTCATGGCCGGACGCCAGGTGAAAATCTCCACAACGGCCATCACCAAAACCATCACCGCAGCTATGGCCGCTCCCTGCATATTGGGGTAGCCGGTCACGCCGGCTGCTATGCACAGCGCCAATACGGCAATCTGCAACAGCCCCATGAGCGGAAAGAGGAAGCGCGGACGCCGGCGGATGAATCCTTCGGTGAAGATGCGGCGCAGCACACGCTCGCCGAAGATACGCGGATGGTTGCCGTGGCGCAGACGCACCATCGACTCGTCGGAAAGCTCCACCACGGTGTTGTCGCCGCGGGCTATCTCGCTTATGAAGATATCGTCGTCGCCGTAGTGCAGGTTGAGCGAACGCGCGAAGCCCTTGTTGCGCAGGAACACGTCCTTTGTATAGGCAAGGTTGTACTCGGTTCCGCGGAAGGGATGGCGCGCTATTGCCGTGCCTATCCAGCGCACGCTGTCGGCCACATAGTCGAAGGCGCGGCGACGGCGACCGAACGCGTCGTCTTCGTCAGGGTCGATATAGCTGTATCCGAGCACTATTTCCACGCCGTTGTCGCGTCCGAAAGGCCGCATCATGCGGCGTAGCCACAGCGGCGACTCAATTGCGGCGGCCGTGGTGGTGAGCACCACAATGTCGTAGCGCGCGGCCTTCACACCGAGGGTTACGGCGAGTTTTTTACGGCTGAGGTTCACCACGCCCTCGGGGGTGAAGGTAAGATAGAGGTTGGGATGCGTGGCGCGGAGGGCCGATACGGTATCGCGCACGTCGACCGACTCGCCTTCGTTCACAACTATCACCTCGAATGCCGCGGGGTAGTCCTGCGCGAGCACGGAGCGCAGAAGAGTGTCGAGAGCTTCGGCGTCGCCCTGAGAGTATATCACCACCGAGGCCGGAAGATAATCGTCGTCGGCCTTGTCGGGGCGCTCGCGGTCGGCGCTGCGGCGGAAGGCCACCACCGAACGCACTCTGAAAAAGCATATGGCACAAAGCAACAGGAGGCACACGAAAGCCGCTGCAAGCAGCCACAGAACGGTGTCGGATATCTCGGGCGAAAAATAGATGTTCATCTTCAAAAATTTAAGCCATCGCACGGCTGCGGCGGCAAAGTCAATGCAAAATTAGCAAAAAACATCGAAATCCGGCCGCGAAACGCAAATAAAAAGAGCGGGCCAGGAGACCCGCTCTTCGTTATGTTGGTCGGATGTATTATTTCCAGCCGATGTTCTGCTCGATTTTACCCTTCGAGAGTGTAATCTGCTCCGAAGGTATCGGGTAGAGATACTGGCGAGCCTCGAAGATACGGTTCTGACCGTAGTTGGGCGATACATAGCCACCCACGTTCGTGATGGTTACGGGAGCCTTGGTCATGTTGGCGCCGAGGAAGATGTTGGGATGTTTGGTGTTGTCGAGGAGCTCGAGCTGATGCCAACGGATAAGGTCGTAGTAACGATAGTCCTTGTCCATGATGAGCTCGGCACGACGGCAGCGGCGAACCTCCCAAATGAGGCTGCTTACATTCATGTTGTTTGCGGGGTCGTTGATGGCGCTGAGCGATGCCACGGTAGCATTGGGAAGACCGGCACGGGCATAGAGCTTGTTGAGCGACAGATTGAGGTCGTCGTCGGTGAGCGTACCCAATTCAGCCTTGGCCTCTGCATAGTTGCAGCAGATGAGCGAAGCCCAGTAGAGGGGGCAGCAAGTGAGGTTCTTGGTGGTCTGCGTACGATTCTCGATAGGCATCGAGGTGTTGTCGAACTTGCTCACACCGTAGCCGGTAGAGGAAGTAAGCATCATCGAACCGGCGCGGCTCCATGTCATGTCGGTGTAGTAAACCACGGGGTCGGTGGTTTCGGCCAGACGACCGTCGCGTACGGCGAGGAGTTTTTCGATGCTGTAGTTGCCTTCGGCGTCGACCTCACCTACGTCGCTCTTCTCGAGCGTGGTGGAAGCAAGAGGCTTGCCGTCCTTGAAGAGGTAGCTGTCGAAAGCGTCCTTAGTAAGGCCGTTGATTGTTGTCGACGAGCATGTGTATGCCACCAGGGAGTGCATGAGCTGGTTCTCGTTGTAAGCCTTCATAAAGATTATCTCGGGGTTGGCCTTAGCCTCTGCGAAACCGCTGTTGTAGGTCTCGCGGTAGGTGGCAGCCAGAGTGGGATAAGCCTGAAGGAGCTCTTTCGAAACAGCGGCGCACTCTGCGAGGTACTTGTTGGCACGCTCGAGGTTGGGTGCATAGCCGTTCTCAGCCTGGGTGCGGTACTTGCAGAACGTACCTTCATAGAGGCATACGTCGCTCTTGATTGCACGGGCGAGATCCTTGCTCCATGCCTGCTTGGCGCTCGTGGTCTTGATGTTGGCGATAGCGTAATCGAGGTCGGCGAGGACGTTGTCCATCACGATGTCGCGCGATGTACGGGGCTGATAGAGGATTTCGGAGTTGGGATCGACAATTTCGTCGACCCAAGTGATGTCGCCGTAGCGCTTCACGAGTTCGAAGTACTGGTATGCACGTACCAGACGGGCGATGCCCATATAGTGTGCCTTCACGTCGTCGGCGAGAGTCGATACTTCGACATTCTTCAGAATTTCCATGGCATGACGGAGATTCTCGAAGGGTGTTTTGTAGTTGCCGGAGGAGGCAGGGATATTGGTATTGTTCCAGTTGGGGAAACCTACCGGAGCCTGGTCGTCGGAAAGCGTGCTGAAATAGTAGCTTCCCAAGGTGTTGCCCTGACCGTAGCCGCCGAAGTAATTGTACATGCGGTCGCACTCCAGGTCACAGTTCGAAGCAACGCCCCAGAATGTCGGAGAGCTGGTCTCGCTTGTGATGGGGTATCGGGCGTTCTCGAAGAAGTCGTCGCAACCGGTGAGGGCGGCAGCAGCCATTGCGAGGGCACCGATGAAATATATATTTTTCATATAGGTATGATGTCGATTAGATGGTTACTTGAATACCGAAGGAGAATGTGCGGGTCATAGGAGCCGTACGACCGAAGGTACCGTTGCTGTAAGAGGAGTTGGTAGTCCACTGCGAACCGATTTCGGGGTCGATGGGATACTTGCGCATGCCGTTGTAGAGAAGAGCCAGGTTGTCGGCGCTGAAGTATACGCGTGCTTTCTGGATGTAGGCCTTCTTGGTGAGGTCGGCGGGCAGGGTGTAGCCAACGGTGAGAGTCTTGAGGCGCAGGTAAGCCATGTTCATCAGATAGCGGCTCTGAGGATAGAAGTTGTAGCGGCCCTGAGCGATACCCGAAACTGTGCCAGAGTTGGCCGAGCCGGCGAACATACAGGGATAGTCGTTGTTCTGGTCGATTTCGTAGCCTACGATGTTGTTGTTGGCGTCGAATATCATCTTGTTGTAGCTTTCCTGGTTTGCATAGGTTGCGTCGGCACCGCGTGCGAGAGGTGTAACGAACGCGCCGGTGAACCACATGTCGCGTTTGCCTACGCCCTGGAAGAAGAGGTCGAGGTCGAAGCCCTTGTAGGCACCGCCGATGCGGAAGGAGTATTCATAGCGGGGAGTGGCGTTGCCGATTACCTTAAGGTCGCCGTGGTTGCGGACAGTACCCTTGCCGACAACTTCTGCATTGTCCTGCTTGGCAAGGCTTGCATAGGTGTTGGCGTCGACAACGGCAGCACCGTTATAGGTCGTGCCGGTGTAGCCGGCGGGCAGTGCGTTCTGGCTGACGTAGAGCTTGCCGTCGACATCGATCATATTGTCGACACCGCCGGATATGCGGCCGTCGCCGTCGAGGTCAACGAACTTGATGTCGCCGGGGCCGTATACGAAGCCACCGTTCTGAAGACCGGTCTGGTCGGCCACGCCGGGAGCGTAGGTCCATGCGCCGGTTTGGGGGTCTTTGCCGGTAAAGTCGCTTTCTTCGAAGTAACGGTCGGTCTCGAAGCCCCAGATGTCGCCGTATACCTTGCCGTTGTAGAACGAGCTGAGGAGGCCGGTGGGGTTGTTGTACTCGACAACGGTGGTTTTGCCGTCGTAGATATTGGCGTTTACATATACGTCGGCATCACCGAAGGAGTGATTCCAGCTTACGCCGAGTTCCCAACCGCGGGTGCGGAGCTGACCGCCGTTCATGTAGGGCGACGATGCACCGAGTACTGCGGGCAGCGGCATACTGGGTGCGAGCATGTCCTTGGTATCGCGCTGGAACCAGTCGAACGATACGTTGAGCGAGTTGTTGAGGAAGCCGAGGTCAACACCTACGTCGGTGGTGATTACGCGTTCCCATGTAAGGCTGCTCGACACGAGCGAGGGGGTGTTGAACTGCGACACGATAGTACCGCCGTTGTTGATCCAGTAGGAGTAACCCGTGGCGGAGGTACCCTGCACGCGGCTGATTGTGGAGATGAAGCGGTAGTCGCCCACGGCATCGTTGCCGATGTGGCCGTAGGAAGCGCGAATCTTACCGTTGGTCCACCACGATTTGAGGGGTTTGAAGTAGCCTTCTTCCGAGAAGCGGTAGCCTACCGAGCCCGAGGGGAAGAAGCCCCACTGGTCGTTGGAGGGGAAGCGGCTCGAACCGTCGAAGCGGCCGTTGAGCTCGAGGAGGTAGATGCCCTTGTAGTCGTAGTTGATACGGCCGAAGAAACCTGCGGTGGCGCGCTCGGTGATGGTGTTGCCGATGCTCATGCTCGTGCCGTCCTCACCGCCGGTGGCAAGTGCGAGGTAGGGAAGCGATACGTCGCCAAGGACATTTTTTTGAGCGTTGAAGGTGTTGTAGTAGCGCTTGTCGCCCATACCGCCGACCATTACCTTGAGGTTGTGGTCGAGACCGAATGTATGGTCATAAGTGGCGTATACGTTGGTCTGCCAGAAGTTGGTGCGGGCAGTCGACTGTGCGGCATACGACGAGTTTACGCTTACCATATACGCGTCGGGGTTGGTCTGGCTGAGGCTCCAGTTGTTCCAGCCCTGAATGGGAAGGTAGGAGGTCTGGGAATTATAGTTCTGTACGTCGTAGGTGAAGTCGGCATGGAGGGTAAGACCCTTGATAATCGTAGCGTCGAGCCATGCGCTCAAGCGGGTGTTGTCGGCGACATCTTTGAATGTGCCGGCATCCGTACGGCTCACGATGTTACGGTAAGGTGTCCATTTGCTTTCGCCCGTGGTGGGGTCGACATACTCACGCTCGCCGTAAGGGCCGAAGTAGGAACCCCAGCGCCACATCATGGTGTAGTTGCCGCCCGAGCCCCATACCTGAGGACCTTCGTATTCCTTGCGAGCGAATGTGAAACGGGCACCGGCCTTGAGCCAGCTGAAGATTTCGGTGTTGATGTTGGCGGTCACGTTGTAGCGCTCCATCTTGTCGGGGCGGAAGGTCATCAGGCCTTCACGACCGTCGTAGCCGAAGGACAAGCGATACTGTGTCTTGCCGCTGGTGCCTTCGAGGCTTACATTGTGCTTCTGGCTGGGAGCTGCGTCGTTGAACATGATGCCTGCCACATCCCAGTCGGCATAGAACATTGCGTTGCCGGTTTCGGGATCCATATAGTAGTCGCCCACGTCCTCCATGCTCTGGAAGGGGCGCATATGGCCGTAGTCGCGGGGCTTGCCGCCATTCTGCTCGTACCATGCCTGGGCATAGGGACGCATCTTGTCGAGGTCCATGCCAAAGAGTTCGTTCTGAACGCCCTGACGGTGGTTTGCCTGGGCGAGAGCGTCGATCTGCGAGGGTACGGAACCGTACTTAGGCAGCTTTGTTGCAGCGCTCCAACCGAAGTTGTTGGTGTATTTGATCGATACGCGGTCCTTGGTCGCTGCGTCCTTGGTGCGGATAAGGAGCACGCCGAAAGCTGCGCGAGTACCGTAGATTGCCGACGAAGAGGCATCCTTGAGTACGGAGATTTCGGCGATATCATCGGGGTTGACATAGCTCATGTCCTCAACCTCGACACCGTCGACAATTATAAGAGGATTGGAAACCTGGCTGTTGGAAAGTGTGCCGAGGCCGCGAATCTTGATGTTCGACTGAGTATTGATAGCGCCATCGCCCGTGGTGATGGTAAGACCGGGGACAGCACCCTGCAGCGACTTGGCGATATCGCCTGTCGAGCGGGAGTCCATAGTGCGTGCTACGTCGACGGTAGCGACGGCACCGGTAAGGTTGGCGCGCTTCTGCGAACCGTAGCCGATGGCAACGAGTTCGTTGAGCATTTCTGTCGTAGGCTGCAAGTAAACTGTCATACCCTGCTTGGCGGCGATGCCGACAGCCTTGTAACCCACATAGCTAACTTCGAGAACGGTACCCTCGGGTACACGGATTTTGAAATTACCGAAAGCATCGGTGGCCACTGCGTTGCGTGTGCCTTTCTGCACCACACTTGCGCCGATCACCGGCTCGTTGTTTTCATCAAGAACGGTACCGGTGATGGTGGTTACCGCCTGCCCTTGCTGCTGCGGCTCGGGATTGGCCCATGCCGACGGAGTGCCGTAGACCGACATTCCGGCCATCAGAAGCATCGTCAGATAAAGATGTTTTCTCATAGAAAAATGTTAATGATAGTGATTGTTGTCGCGGTGTCCGATGCCTTGCAGTGCCGGCACCGCCGGTGGTTTTGTTTGTCTAACGCTTTAGTTTTTGATTGGATGGTACTGTTGTTGTGGTGTTTTTGTAATTGTTTTTTGGTGTTTTAAGGATAGTTTTAAGGTGATTCGCCCAGATTGGCCCGAAGGCCGCACAAGGCAG
>CABRZA010000039.1 GCA_902475285.1 uncultured Porphyromonadaceae bacterium | reverse complement strand
TGATTTACACGGGCTTACGCCCGTGCCTACAAAATTGTCGCCGCTATGCGGCTTTGGCTGCGCCGTGGCCTGTTGCACTTTGCGGGCCCGGTGGCTTATTGGAGGCCGAGTTTTGTGCGGACGAGGGGGGTGACGTCGGTTACGTCGGTGCCAACGTAGAGGAGCATTGCGGGCTCGTTGGGGAAGATGAAGGTGTAGCTTCCTTCAACTCCGACGCTCTTTACGGCTTCCATTAGCTTCTGCTGTATGGGTGCCATGCGGGCTTCGGTGGCCTGCTGTACGGCCTGCATTGCGGTGTTGCGGAACTGGTCGACTTTCTGAGCCTTTTCCTGTATTTCCTGCATGCGGGTCTGCTTGAACTCGTCGGACTGTGCGGGGTCGTTTACTATGGTCTGATAGTCGGTGTAGAGCTTGTTGATCTCTTCCTGAAGCTTTGCGTATTCGTCTTCGTATTTCTTGGATATTTCCTGGACTTCCTGCTGCGCGGCGGCGGTTTCGGGCATGGCTTGGAAGACAGCGTCGAGGTCGACGGTACCGAATTTCTGAGCCATTGCGCCCAGGGGGAGGGCCACAGCAATGGCAAGAAGAATTTTTTTGAACATGGTTTTATATATTTTTTTGTTTATTCAGTTATTTCTCGTGCAAAGGTACGGAAATTAATTGGAATATCCCAATTTGGCGAGGACGTCGTTGGAGACGTCGATGTTGGGCGAAGCGAAGACGATGTCGGAAGCGGATGCGCGGTCGAAGATGGCGGCGTAGCCACGTTCCTGGGCGAGTTTCTTGACGGCTTCGTAGACTTCGTCCTGAATGGGTTTGAGGAGAGTCTGGCGCTTTTGGTATAGCTCGCCTTCGGGGCCGAAGTACTTGAAACGGAGTTCGGTGGCTTCCTTTTCCTTGGCGACGATTTCTTCTTCGCGTTTCTTGACTTGGTCGTCGGTGAGGAAGACTTTGTCGGCGAGGAAGTTCTGATACATTGTTTCGGCTTCCTTAGCGACGGCTTCGACTTCTTTCTGCCAGCGTTGGGATAGCTGGTTGAGCTGTTCGTTTGCCATTTCGTAGGAGGGGACGTTGCGGAAGATATATTCCATGTCGACCATGGCGAATTTCTGGGCCTTGGCGCCGATTGCTATTGCCACTGCGGCGAGGGCGAGAACCAATACTTTTTTAATCATGGGGATAGAGGTGTTAGTTTGTGACTTATACAGATATAGACGTCCGCCGGGTGAAAAGGTTTAGAATTCCTGGCCGAGGATGAAGTGGAAGTGCGAGCCGCCTCGCTGGCCGTCGACTTTGTCGAAGCCGTATGCCCAGTCGATACCCATAAGACCTACCATTGGAAGCTGTATGCGTACGCCGAGGCCTGCGGAGCGTTTTAGACTGAAGGGGTTGAACTCGCTGACGGATGTCCATGCGTTGCCGGCCTCGACGAAGCCCAGGCAGTAGATAGTGGTGCTCTGCTGGAGCATGAGGGGGAAGTGGAGTTCGAGGCCCATGCGGGTGTAGGCGCGGCCTTCGCGAGTCCAGGGGGTGAGGACACCGTTGTCGTAGCCTCGGAGAGCGATGGTCTCGGTGGCGTAGGTTACGGAGCCGCTCATGCCGTCGCCGCCGACGTAGAATGTCTCGAAGGGCGTTTTGAGGTATTTGTTGAAGCTGCCGAGGAGGCCGAAGTCGAAGCGCGTCATGAGCACGGGTGTCCACTGCGGGTTGGTGGAGAGGGGAGTGTAGGTGCGCGAGCGGAAACGGAGCTTCCAGTATTCGATCCACTGGTATAGCTGTTTCTTGGACTCGACTGTGTTCTGCTCGGATAGTTGCTTCCAGTTTCGCTTGCCGGTGAAGAGTTCGGCGGGAGGCGTGATCTGGAGGTTGAGCGAGAAGGACGAACCGCTTCGGGTGTATATTGGGTTGTCGATGGAGTTGCGAGCGAGAGTGAGGCCGAGCACGATTGCGTTTGACGTGCCGGTGTTCATATAATACAGGTAGTCCCAGTTCTTGAGGTAGTACCAGTTGTATCCGAGTTCGGCGGTGAAGGTGAAGTAGTCGTCGGGCCATTTGAGACGCTTGCCGAAGCCAACGTTCACACCGACCATCTGGAGCACCTTGTTGGGGTCGAGAGAGTTCTGATAGCTGTTCTGGTAGTAGTCGTTGTAGTCGCTTCCCGGGTAGTACCCGTAGCCGTATCCCCACATGGAGGAGTTTGCCCAAGATCGGTTGTAGAAGGAGCCGTTGACGCCTGTCTGTCGGCTGTAATAGGCAGATACGGACAGGGAGTTTGGACGTTTGCCGCCGAACCAAGGGTCGAGGAAGGAGATAGCGTAGCTCTGATAGTAGCGAGCGTTGGTTTGGGCGCTGATTGAGAATGTCTGTCCCTCGCCCTGCGGTATGATTCCGCGGTATGTGCTGGGGTAGAATAGGTTTTTGATGGAGAAGTTGGTGAACTTGAGCTGGAGCTTTCCTATGATGCCGGTCTGTCCCCAGCCGAGAGAGAACTCGATCTGGTCGTTGGCCTTGCTTTCGAGGTTGAATACGATGTCGACGGTGCCGTTTTCTTCGTTTGGCTGCGGCTGGATGTCCATCTTCTCGGGGTTGAAGTGGCCTGTCTGGGCGATTTCGCGAGCGGAGCGCATAAGGTCGCTTTTGCTGAAAAGGTCGCCGGGGCGCACTCGTAGCTCACGGCGGATAACCTTCTCGTACAGACGGTCGTTGCCGTTGATGACCACGTTGTTGATGCGAGCCTGCGGACCTTCCAACATGCGCATTTCGAGTGAAATGGAGTCGCCTTCGATGTCGCGCTCAATAGGCACGAGCTGGTAGAAGAGGTATCCCTTGTCCATGTATAGGTTTGCGACGGCGTCGTCGTCTTCGTTCAGTCGCTTCTGGAGTTGCTTCTGGTTGTAAACGTCGCCGGGCTTCATGCCGAGGAAGTCGTCGAGGACTTCGGTTGGATATATGGTGTTGCCGACCCATGATATGTCCTTTATGTAGTACCGACGGCCTTCGTCGATGTCGAGGTATACGTCGACCGTCTTCTCGTCGTAGGCCACGACGCTGTCGCTTACGATGCGTGCGTCGCGGTAGCCTTTCTCGTTGTATTTTTCGAGGATTCGGTTGAGGTCGTCCTGATAGTCGCTTTCGACGAACTTCTTTTGGCTGAACAGTTTGAGGATGTCGCCTTTCTCGTTGGTCTTCTTCATGGCGCGCTTGATGGCGCGGTCGGATAGGACTTCGTTGCCGTCGATGTATATGCGGTGTACCTTAACTTTTGAGTGCTTGTCGACTATTATGTCGACGAACATTTCGTTGGAGTTTGACAGGTCTTCTCGCAGCCGTACGTTTACGGTAGCGTTGCCGAAGCCTTTGTCCTTGTAGTATTTCCGGGTAATGTCTTCGATGCGGTTTACGATGTTGGGTGTAATCTGGTTGCCTTTTGTGAGCTGGAGACGCTCCTGTAGGTCCTTGATTTCGCCTTTCTTTGCGCCGATGTAGTTCACGTCGGCGATACGTGGCTGAGTGCGGAGGACAATTTTAATCCACGCTTTGTCGCCGAGCGTTTTCTCGAGTTCAATGCGTGCCTGAGAGAACAGTCTCTGGCGCATTAGGCGCTTCACTGCATCGGTGATGTCGTCGCCCGGTATTGTCAGACGGTCGCCGACTTTTAGGCCGGAGTATCCCTGGATTAGGAAGTCGTCGTAGTTTGGCGCACCTTCGACGGAAATGCCTGCGATTTCGTAGGTGCGCGGCATTGCGGAGTAGAGCACCTTCGGGGCGAAGATTGTATCGTTGGCAGTCTGCGCCCCCGCGGAGGCGGCGGAGAGCAGAATCAAGGCCAGTACAAAATATATGTTGAAGCGCATAATGGATGAAATCGGAATCGGTTTATATCTTTTTGTCGTCGGCCGCGACTTGTTCGCCGGTGAGGCCGAAACGGCGCTGGCGTGATGCGTACTGCCGGATGTGCGAGTCGAACTCTTCGGCAGTGTAAGCGGGCCAGTAAGTGGGTGTTACAATCAGTTCGGTATAAGCGGCCTGATAGAGGAGGAAGTTGCTCAGGCGCATGTCGCCGCCGGTGCGTATCATGAGGTCTGGGTCGGGCATTCCGGCGGTGGCGAGCTCGGCGGCGAATACGTCGTCGGTGATGTCGTCGGGGTTGAGCGAGCCTTCGACAGCGCGAGCGGCGAGGCGTCGAGCGGCGCGGACTATTTCCCAGCGCGCGGAGTAGCTCAGGGCGAGGACGAGAGTGAGGCCCGAGCAGACGGATGTCTGTTCCATGCATCGGCCGAGTCGCTCTCGGGCGAAGTCGGGCATTCGCGAGAGGTCGCCCACGGATGTGAGGCGTACGTTGTTCTTTATAAGGTCGGGAGTCTCGCGCTCGATGGCAGTAACGATTAGGGTCATGAGCGCGTCGACTTCTTCCTGCGGGCGGTTCCAGTTCTCGGTGGAGAAGGTGTATAGGGTGAGGTATTGAAGGCCGAGTCGCGATGCTTCTTCTGTGATACGGCGTACGGTAACGACGCCTTCGACGTGTCCTTCGCAACGCTCCATGCCTCGTTGCTGTGCCCAGCGGCCGTTGCCGTCCATGATGATGGCGACGTGGCGGGGCATAGCCTCGGAGGGGATATTGCGTGATAATGCGTCAGTCGACATAATGGCAGGTTTCGCAGCGTTCGCCGAACTCGTAGCTTATGCCTACGGTGAGGCGGGAGTACCAGTCGGTGTTTTTGTAGAACGCGGTTTTTATCTGGTTAAGGTCAGCCAGTTGGCGGCCGTCGAAATGGTCGCTGAAGGCTTTTGTCATGGTGAATTCGAGGGCGAGGTTGAGGCGAGGGCGTAGTTTGAACTTGATGCCGAGGCCCATGGGTATGGTGAAAGCGCCGGCAGTTGAGCCGGAGCATGAGGCTATTGCTCCGCCAATGCCGAGGGTAAGGTAGGGTGTCCATCGGCGGAGGCGCTTGTATGTTTCGCCGATTCCGTATGCGAAGAAGTTGAACTCGCCGCGTACGCTTAGCTCGTAGGCCTGGGAAGAGAAGGAGTATACGGCGTTGTCGGGGAGAACGTCGGCCATTCCCTGGGTAGAGCCGCTGAGGCCGAATGTGGAGATGACGCCTCGGATTGCCCAGCGGGTGTCGCCGATGTAGCGCATGGAGAGTTCGCCGGTGAATCCGGGATGGGCGAAGGGGTTGTTTCGGTTTGCGTCGCCGAGATAACCGCTCATGCCGAGCTGTGCGCCGACGTCGAATTTATACTGTGCGGTCTGAGCGGAAGCCCCGATGCCTGAAGCTATGGCCGCAAGCATGACGGCCGCGCGGATAGCGCTGCCGAAGGTGCGGATGTGGCGAAATAGCTTTGTGGGCATGCTTATGAAGGCGAGGCTGACGGACAGATGTTATTGGAGGGGCTTGAAGGTGAGCCGGTTGATGGTGCCGCGCCAAATGGAGTTTGATAGGGTTCCGTCGGGCCGCGTTCCGCCGAAGAGGTATATGTATGGGCACTGCCACTCGGTGATTGGCCGTGTGGCGCGCGAAGCGGTGAGCGTTTCGTCTTCGACGAAGGCCTGTGCGCCGTGGACGGCGGGCATGTAGTCGGGGAGCTGTATTAGGCTGCCGCCTTCGGCCCATGCCATGCCGTAGTCGTTGGAGACATATACTGTGCGGCTTACGGTTGAGCCGTCGGTGCCTCCGATAGCGAGCATGGATGAGTAGCGGAGAACGTTGATTACGTCGATAATCCTGAAGGTTGTGAATGGCACCATGGCGATGCCGCTGAGTGCCGCGGGTAGTGGTTTGGTAGAAATTTTCATCCACGAGCGGCCGTCGAAGCCCCAAGTGTCGGCCGAACGGGCCCCGTCGGCGACGATGCCTCCGGTGACGAGCATGAGTTCTTCGGACGCAATGTCGAAGCGGACATTTACGGGCATTGAGGTGCCGGTGATGGGGAGTTTGGATGGGTTGGCTATGCGTGTGTCGCCGGGGTATAGTGCTGTTTCGAAGCCGGCGTCAGTCTTGGCGGTGCCTACGAGGATGTCGCCGTAGCCACCGTAGAGGCTGTGGCGCTCGAGGCCGGTTGATGTCCATGCGATGCCGTCGGCGGATGTGTGGAGGATGCCGTCGGCGAGGATGTAGAGGGCGTTGCGGGTTGCGCAGAAGCTGTTTATGTCGGCACCGGCGGGGAGTGCGGGGGCGGCCACGGTCCAGTCGGCCTCGGGGTGTTCGGCAGAGGCCATCGACCATGAGCTGCCGGCCTGGGTGAGGCAGTAGTATGCGTCGGCGGTGCGTGCGGTGTGCTGGCGTGTGGGAACATTGAATGCCGATGGGAGGTTGCGTCGGTCGGAACGGGCCCACTCGAGGGAGTCGGATGTCATCTTATGCACGTTGACCTGGACGGTATAGTCGCGCTTTGCCGCACCGCTGGGAGAGGTGAGGGAGAGGGTGACGGGGTGCGTGAAGTCGATTGAATCGTCGGGGTTTGAGAGGTAGTCGAATGTGGTGTCGGCGTCGTTGTCGCGCTTGACGGTTAGAGTGGCGGCCGATACGTTCTCGACGACGCGTATGACGGGGACGAGAGCGTCGACACGAGTACCGACGGGTAGGGAGTCGGCATTGAATATTCGGGCGTTGGCAAGGTCGATTGTGAAGAACACCGTATCGAGGCCGGCCATGATTGAGTCGTCGGCAGAAAGGGTGAAGGAGTATACGGCAACGCTCGCCGAAGTGTTCTCGGGAGGAACGTAAGTGGAAGAGTTGCACCCGGCGCCTACGGTGGCGAGGAGCATCGCCGCTATGCTTATAGCTGTGAGTTTCTTCATCAGATTATAACTGTTTCAAAGTGCAAAATTAAATGATTTGCGGCAACGGGGCAAACTCTTTGGGCGAAAAGTCGGAATTACAAGGCGATTTATATGTTTTTTAACTTGCAGGGGATACGCGCAATAAAAATTAACGCGCTAAAAGCGTTGCGGGCATCAACAAGCCGGCCACAAGAATGGGAGCTGCATTTACGCGGTTGCAAAGGCAGCGTTTTTTGCGGCGGGAAGGTGGGAGAGTCCTCAGAGAGTGATGCGTGTGGCGGGTGTCGGAGCTCCGACGAATGTGGCTGCGAGGGCTGTGAATTTGTCGGCGCTTTCGGTGGTGAGGTATTCGACGGTGCCCCGGCGAGTGATGAGTGAGTCGATTTCGGGGTGGCGGCGGAGGTAGTCGAGCAGCGATTCTGCCACGATATGGCCCTGAGATAGGATTTTGACGCCCTGAGGGACGTAACGGCGGATTTTTTCGAGGAGGAGGGGATAGTGTGTGCAGCCGAGGATTACGGTGTCGATATCGGGATCGGCTGAGAAGGCGGCGCCGATGTCGCGGCTGACGAAGTAGTCGGCACCGTCGCCGGATGCTTCGCCGTACTCGACGAGGGGTACCCACATGGGGCATGCGTGGGGTGTGAGGACGACCGACGGGAAGAGTTTCTGCAACTCCATGGCATATGACTGCGAGGCTACTGTGCCGGGTGTGGCGAATAGCGCCACGTGGCCGTTGGCTGTGGCCGCGCCTACGGCTTCGGCCGTGGGACGGATTACGCCGAGCACGCGGCGGTGCGGGTCGAGGAGCGGGAGGTCGTGCTGCTGTATGGAGCGGAGGGCCTTGGCCGATGCGGTGTTGCAGGCAAGGATGACGAGTTGGCAGCCGCGGGCGAAGAGGTAGCGTACGGCCTCGAGGGTGAATTGATAAACGAGGTCGAAGGATCGGTTGCCGTAGGGCGCGCGAGCGTTGTCGCCGAGATAGAGATAGTCGGCGTCGGGGAGGGCGCGCCGCAGCTCGTTGAGAATGGTGAGGCCACCATAGCCGGAGTCGAACACCCCGATAGGTCCGGGGTGTCCGACAGTGGCATTTATGGCTTGGGGTATGTTCATCCGAGTTTTGCGCGGATGGCTTCGGTCTCGGCTTCGTAGCCGGGCTTTTCGAGGAGGGCGAACATGTTTTTCTTGTAGGCCTCCACACCGGGCTGGTTGAAGGGGTTGACGCCGAGGAGGTAGCCCGAAATGCCGCATGCGGCCTCGAAGAAGTAGATGAGCTGTCCGAGGATGTTTTCGGAAATCTCGGGTATTACGACGCGGATGTTGGGGACTCCGCCGTCGACGTGGGCGAGACGTGTGCCGAGCTCGGCCATCTTGTTGACTTCGTCGATGCGCTTGCCGGCGATGTAGTTGAGGCCGTCGAGGTTTGCTTCATCGAAGGGTATGCGGAGCTCGTTTTCGGAGGTTTCGACCGAAACGACGGTTTCGAAGATGGAGCGTTCGCCGTCCTGAATCCACTGGCCCATGGAGTGGAGGTCGGTGGTGTCGTCGACCGACGAGGGGTATATGCCCTTGTGGTCCTTGCCTTCGCTTTCGCCGTAGAGCTGTTTCCACCACTCCGACATGAAGTGGAGCTTGGGGTTGAAGTTGACGAGGATTTCGATTTTCTTTCCGGCGCGGTAGAGGGCGTTGCGAGTCATGGCGTACTCCATGGAGAGGGTGTTGGAGCCGTGGAGAGTTCCTTCGGCCATGTGGCGGGCGCCGGCGACGATGGCGTGGATGTCGAAACCGGCCACGGCGATGGGGAGGAGGCCCACAGGTGTGAGGACGGAGAATCGGCCGCCGACGTTGTCGGGGATTACGTATGTCTTGTAGCCTTCGGTGTCGGCGAGAGTGCGGAGTGCGCCGCGGGCGGCATCGGTAACGGCTACGATGCGCTTGTTTGCTTCCTCACGGCCGAGCTGCTTCTCGAGCTGCTCGCGGAGGAGACGGAATGCTATGGCGGGCTCGGTGGTAGTGCCCGACTTGGATATGACGATGATGCCGAATTTCTTGTCGGCGAGGTACTGCTGGAGTTCGGCCATGTAGTCTTCGCCGATGTTCTGGCCGGCAAAGAGAACGCGGGTCTTGGTGGGGAGGAGTGCGGAGAAGCTGTTGGAGAGGGCTTCGATTACGGCTTTTGCACCGAGGTAGCTGCCGCCGATGCCTATTGCCACAACCACGTCGCAAGTGTCGCGCAGGCGTGCAGCGGTGGCGTTGATGTCGTCGAGGAGTTCGGAAGTGATTTCCATAGGCAGTTTCACCCATCCGAGGAAGTCGGCACCGAGGCCGGTACCGTCGGTAAGTTTTGCCAGCCCGCTCTTGGCTTCGGGGGCAAGGGCGTCGATGTCCTGACGCGAAACACAACCCAGAACATCTTTCGTAATAACTTGAATCTCTTTCATTGGAAAACTGTGAAAATATTTTTCTGCAAAATTACTATAAAAACGTTTGGCGGCCAAACATGGTGCGTGAAAAAAGCACAAATACTATATAAATTGCTTCCTCAGGCCGGGAAAGGACTTGATTGTAGGGAGGTTATGCGCGTTGGAGGCTACTTTTTTGTCGGGCGGGTTGATAGAGGAGCGTAAAATGGCTAATTTTGTAGGACCATTTTTTTCTGAACCCACTAAATACTGATATCTATTATCTATGAAGAGAAGAACAGTAGGCAATATTGCGAGAGTGCTGCTGTTGGGGCTGGCGGCAACCGGTGCCATCGGAGCGCAGGCAGTCTGCCCGAAGGCACGCCCCGAGGCGACGGTTGTGTCGGGCAACGCACGTTTTACGGTACTTACACCCGAGATGGTGCGCATAGAGTACAGCGACAGCGCCAAATTCGAAGACCGCGCCACATTCGCTGTGGTGAACCGCGAGCTCGAGGTGCCCCGGTTTACTGTGGCCGACGACGGCGAATGGCTTATGATTACCACCGAGCGTTTGGCACTGCGCTACCGCAAGGGGATGTATCCGATGACAGAGCCGGCATCGGGCGCGAATCTGTCGATAACTCTGCTTTCCGACACGTCGACGGTGTGGTATCCGGGGAAAGCCGACCCTCTCAACCTGAAAGGTACCTGCCGTACCCTGGACGGCAGCAACGGCGACAACAAACGCGGCGAGATGGAAGACGGCGTTGTGTCGCGGTCGGGCTGGGCCGTTATCGACGACTCGCCGGGCGCGGTGCGTGCCGACGGCAGCCGTTCGTTCGCCCTGGTGCCCGACAGCGTGACCGGTTACCCCTGGCGCGCAGGGCGAAGCGACAAGTTGGCGGTGGACCTCTACTTCCTGGGCTACGGGCACGACTACAAGAAGGCCGTTGCCGACTTCACGTCCATAGCGGGCAAGATACCCCTGCCTCCGGCCTATGTGTTCGGCTATTGGTACAGCAAGTACGCCTCGTATTCGGCCGACGACTACCGCCGCATCATGGACGAGCTGGAGGCGAGCGGCATACCTGCCGACGTGATGATTCTCGACATGGACTGGCACTGGAACGGCGACCCGGGGAGCATGTCGGAAGGCATAGGAGGCTGGACGGGGTGGTCGTGGAACACGCGCCTTATCCCCGAGCCGCGGAAGTTGCTTGCGGAAATCCATGAGCGGAACTTCAAGGTGGCGCTCAATCTCCATCCTGCCGACGGGGTAGACAGCACGGAATCGCCGCGCTACTTCAACGCCATGGCCCGCGAGCTCGGCGGACGGTATACCCACGACGGCAAGGTGGAGTGGGCCCTTGACAATCAGGACTTCACGCGCTCGTTTTTCGCCAACGTGATACGCGAGCACGAGGCCGAGGGTGTCGACTTCTGGTGGCTCGACTGGCAGCAGCATCTCACCAGCCGTCTTACGCCCGGACTGGGGCAGACTTTCTGGTGCAACCATGTGTTCTACAACGATATGGCTCACAACCGCAAGGGCCGTCGGCCGGTGATTTTCCACCGCTGGGGCGGTCTGGGCAGCCATAGGTATCAGATAGGTTTTTCGGGCGATGCACTGATAAACTTCCCGACTCTTGCCTTCCAGCCCTATTTCACGGCCACGGCATCGAACGTGGGCTATGCCTACTGGGGCCACGACCTCGGCGGCCATGCCTTTACCGACGAAAAGACCGTGAACGACCCCGAGCTGGTGCTGAGGTGGATTCAGTTCGGCGTGTTCACTCCCATCTTCCGCACGCACGCCACCAAGGACGACCGCATAGAGCGCCGGATATGGAAATTTCCCAACTTCCCCGACATGCTCAAGGCCGTGAAGCTGCGCTATGCCCTTTTCCCGTATATCTACACCGCCGCGCGGGCTGCCTACGACACTGGCATAGGCATGTGCCGCCCGCTCTACTATGAATATCCCGAGGCCGAGGAGGCTTACGCCTATGAGGGCGAATATTTCTTCGGCGACGATATCCTTGTGGCACCCGTGACGGCACCGGCAGCCGACGGCGTGACGGCCGAGAAGGAGATATGGTTTCCCGAAGGGGAGTGGTGGAGCGCGTCGACGGGCGGTCTGGTCGAGGGCCCGTGCGTGAAGCGGATGTATTTCAAGGCCGACGAGATTCCGTATTTCTTCCGTCGGGGCGCCATGTTGCCGCTCAATCCGGGCGAGGTGATGAATGTGACGGCGCCCTACGACTCGCTGATAATCGTGACCGTGGCCGGGGCTGCGGGCGACGGGCGTCTCTACGAGGACGCCGGCGACAACAGCGACTATGCCACGGCATATGCCACCACGGCGCTGACGCATGCCGTGGACGGCGCAACGGAAACTTATGTGATAGAGTCCCGCGAGGGCGATGAGGCAGGGCTTCCGTCGTCGCGCAATTGGACGTTGCGCGTGCTCGGTGCCTCGGAGCCGGCAGAAGTGACGGTAGACGGTAAGCCGAGCCGTGCGTGGACTTTCGATGCGGCCTCGTCGACACTCACCGTGGAGCTGCCTTCGGCGCCGTGCTCCACGCGCAGGACGGTGTCAGTGCGCTGATTTAAGTCGTTATGACATAAAAATAAGGGCGTAAAGGATGGGAAAATCCTTTATACCCTTATGTTCTTAATGCTTTCAGGAGGGATTGAGGGCGAAGTATTTCCAGAGGGGAGCTGCCATGAGGGCCTGTTTGATGGTGCCGTCGGTGAGAAGGCGGTATATTTCGTCGCGAGTGACGATGTGTACGGCGATGTCTTCGGTGGCGTCGAGGTGCTGGTGAGTGTCGAGGCGGCGCACTCCTCGGGCGAGGAAGCTGTAGCTGTAGTTGTTCATTGCACCGGGGTTGGGGGCGAGGCGAGAGAGAAGTTGCCATTCACCTCCGCCGAAGCCCGTTTCCTCCATAAGTTCGCGCTTGGCGGCGTCCATGGGGTCCTCGCCGTCTTCAACCACGCCGGCACAGAGTTCGAAGGATACTTCCTGCAAGCCGTGGCGGTACTGTTCGACCATTACGAAGTCGCCCTCGTCGGTGATGGCTATGATGTTGACCCAGGAGGGGTATTCGAGGACGTAGTATTCGGGGTGTATGCGTCCGTCGGGGAGCTGAACTTTGTCGCGACGTGCGGTGAGCCACGGTCGGCGGAAGAGGTATTCGCTGTCGAGAATCTTCCAGGGTTTTATTTTGTGTTCCATTTTTTATATTGATTAAATATATCACAATCTCGCCCCTCCGGGGCTATAAACTTGTGGTGGGGATCCACCGGCGGCTGACGCACGCCGGTTAACCATTGAGTCGCCCCCTCCGGGGCTTTTAACGTTGCAAAAGTAGCGCTTTTTGTGGAAATGGAGGTGGAAATAACGTTAAAAAGGGCGGCGGTACGCTGTAAATCGGTTGAAAATGCGTAACTTCGCGCCGCCAATGGAAACAGTTTTCGACCGCCTTTTGACTTTGCTGCGCTACGACGCCGCGAGCCCGATGCTTTTCAACTCGGGGCTCTTTTTGGTGCTGTTTGTTCTTTTCCTGCTGGTATACAATGCGATAAAGCATCATCACCGGGCCAAGCAGCTGCTGGTGATAGCCTTCTCGCTCTATTTCTACTATAAGTCGAGCTCGTGGTGTGTGCTCATCCTGATGGGCGTGTGCTGCTTCGACTACCTGCTGGGGCAGCGCCTGGGCAAGGCGGTGTTTCCGGCCGGACGCAAGCTCCTTGTGGCGGCCAACGTGCTTGTGAATGTTGGTATGCTGGTGTATTTCAAGTATTTCAATCTGTTGGGCGAGGCTTTCGCGACGATAGTCGACAGTACTTTCGACCCCGTGGCGGTGATACTGCCGGCTGGCATCAGTTTCTTCACCTTCCGTTCGATAAGCTATATAGTGGACATCTACCGCGGCAAGCTTGAGCCGTGCGACAACTTCCTGGACTACGCCTTCTTCCTCACCTTCTTCCCTCCGCTGCTGGCGGGTCCGGTGGTGCGCGCCGTCGACATGCTTCCGCAAATCAAGGAGCGGCCGAATGTGACCACCGAGATGATATCGGAGGGCCTTTTCCTGATAATGACGGGCCTGGTGAAGAAGGTGGTGATAGCCGACTATATAAGCGCCAATTTCGTGGACCGCATCTTCGACAACCCGATGCTTTATTCGGGCTTCGAAAATCTTATGGGTTGCGTTGGTTTCACCGTGCAGCTCTACTGCGACTTCTCGGGCTACTCCGACATGGCCATAGGCCTGGCTCTGTTGATGGGCTACCGCTTCAAAATCAACTTTGCGGCGCCTTTCAAGTCGCAGAGCCCTACTGAGTTCTGGCGCCGGTGGCACATATCGCTGTCGACGTGGCTGCGCGACTATGTGTATATACCTCTCGGCGGCAACCGCAAGGGGCGTGTGCGGAAGCATCTCAACCTCTTCATAACCATGACCGTAGGCGGATTGTGGCACGGAGCGTCGTGGATGTATCTCATCTGGGGCGCTTACCACGGGCTGCTGCTGATAGTGCACAAGGAGCTGAGCAAGGTGTGGCGAATACCCGAGAGCCTGAAAGGGCGCCCCGAAGTTAAAGCCGCCAACGTTCACATTACCTTTGCCTTGGTGGTGGCCGGCTTCACGCTCTTCCGTGCGCCGTCGCTTGAGGTTGCGGGGCAGATAGCCACGCAGATATTCACGGCTTTCCACCCTGAGGTGATAGCGCAATTTGTGGAGGGCTACATGTTGATCGTTCTTGCGCTTGCCGCGGGGCTGCTTGCCCATGTGTCGCCCCGGAAGTGGACTACGGGCGCCTCGACGATGTACATGTCGATGCCGGCAGTGTGGCAGGCCATGATATTGGCGGCGATAATCTTCATAGTGGTGCAGACGCGGCAGAGCGAATTGGTGCCGTTCATCTATCTTCAATACTGAACCATAGGAGCTTGGGGCTTGTTGTAATTTCATTAACAACAAATGAAGCTCCAAGCTATGAAAGTTCTGAAAATTATGCTTGCCGCGCTCGCGCTGACGGCAGCCGCTTTGCCTGCCGATGCATGTTCGCGCGTGGTATACGCGGGCACCAAGGGAATGGTGCTCGTGGGCCGTACGCTCGACTGGCGGACGCCTATCCCGACCAACATCTATGTATATCCTGCCGGCATGGCCAAGACGAGCATGCCCAAGGCGCCGTGTCTGAGCTGGACGTCGACCTACGGATCGGTGCTTGCTGTGGGCTACGACGGGGGCGTGACCGAGGGGATGAACGAGGCCGGTCTGGTGATGAACGGTCTATTCTGCAAGGGCACCGTATATCGCACCGCTACGGGCAACGACGGAACGCCGTTGATGTGCCTTGCGGTGATAGTGAGCTATTTCCTCGACAACTTCGCCACCGTCGACGAGGCGGAGGCGTGGCTGCAAGCCAATGAGTTCGGCATCTTCGGGCAGACATTCGACGGCGGCACGGTGTCGACGCTTCATTGGGCGCTTACCGACCGCACGGGCACGACGCTTCTGATAGAATATGTCGACGGCAAGATGACTCTCTACAAGGGTGCGGACCTGAAGGTGCTGACCAACGACCCACCCTACAACGATATGGAGGCCATCAACAAATACTGGGAGGGCGTGGGCGGCAACCACATGCTTCCCGGCACGGTGCGGAGTGCCGACCGCTTCGCTCGCGCGTCGTTCTTCATCAACCATGTGCCGGCCGACTTCGACTATGCCGACGCGTGGGGCGCCGTGAACAGTATAATGGGTGTGGTGAGCGTGCCTTACGGCTACGAGCTGCCCGGCGAACCGAATGTGTCGTCGACGCAGTGGACGTCGATATCCGACGCCACGGGCGGAAAGTATTACTTCCGCTTTGCGCAGAGCACGGGCGCGTTCTGGGTAGACCTTGGGCGCCTGCGGCTCAATCCGGGCGCACCGGTGCTTAAATTCGACACGGTGAAGCATGCCGGCGCCATGGGGTGCATAAACGAGTATCTGGAAAAATCAGTGCCTTTCACCCCTATGTGGTGAAACTTGGCTTTTGACCACAGAGAAGATTCTTAGGCATAAGAACATTAAAACATAAGGACATAAGAACAGAATACTCTCTGTTACCTATGTCCTTATGTTCTTATGTTGAAATACCTTCCGGTCGGTGCTTAGAGCGAGCGGCCGTACTGGGTGCGGAGATAGTTTTCGATGTCGGTGCGGGTCTGGCCGGTGGCTGCGCGGCCGGCGTTTTCGAGCAGGTCGGGGACGGTGAGTCCGGGAGCAATAACTTCGACCTGCTGGCCGTATTCCTTCGCCCAATCGAGAAAGATATCGGGACGTTCGGTGGCTATGCGGTTGAAATACTGAGTTTTATTGTTGTCGTCCAACAAGGTTAAGAGCCACGTGAGCTTCGACACACTCTCGTCCATTCCGTTCCATATCGCGGTGGTGGCGACGTTGTATTTAAGCAAGTACTCTTTCCGTTTTACCTCGTCGGTAGTGCTGTTGTAGTTGTTGGCGGCATCTATGGCATCGCGGCCGATATCATTGAGGTCGAACCAATGCGAGGTATAGTTTTTGAGCTTGACGACTTCGAGGGGGTCGACGTCGTATTTGCCAAGGCGGTAGTCGCGGCGGTCGAAGTCGCTGCGTGCCTGCACCACCATGCGGCGCGCGGGGGCGTAGCCGTCGGCAGCAAGGGCCTTCAGCTGGTTGACGAATTGAGAGTCCAGAACGAAATCCTGGAGCTGACACCAGTTTTCGAAGCCGTAGGGCGGCTCGTTGTAGGGTGCCTTGAGTATCCAGTCGAGGAGGGTGACGATGGGACCGTTTGGCTTGTTGGCGGGTACCTTGATAGTCTTGCCTTTGGTGATTCCGCTTTCGTGGATGGCCTTGGCGGTGTAGACCAGGATGGGGTCGTCGGTGATGAGGCGCATCTTGCGGTTCATGTTGTAGGCGCTGGTGCCGGCGATGCCCGCAAGGAGGGCGTAGCTCTCGAGGTCGCCTTGCCCGGCGGCGGTGTTGAAGTACGACTCTGCATGGTCCCAGTTGCCTCGAAGTACCTCGGTGACGCCCCGGAGGAAGTTGGAGTGTGCGTCGTCGGGGGCGTTCTGCAATGCTGCGGCGAGAGCCGCGCCGTCGACGGGATTTTTGGCCATTATGTCGTAGGCCATCTTTGTTTCGGCTACCTTGAGAGTGTTGGGGGTGTTGTCGAGGACTCTCCCTATGGCTTCGGGGGCATTGGCATGGTATAAGGCTATTGCCGCGGCTTCGTCGCCCAGAGCTGTGGCTTCGTCGCCGAGCTCCTTGGCATTTGAAAGCTGGGCGCCGAGATAGAGGAGGTCGCGGAAGCGGCCGGCATCGTAGCCTGTGCGTACGGCGGGAACGAGGGCTTCGGCAATGCCGCCGTAGGCTGCGGCGATATATTCGTCGGCAGCGGCGTTGAGGTTCTTGGGCACTCCGTCGCCGTTTTCATATGCCTGTCCGAGGCGCAGTTTCATGGCAGGGCTGCCGGCCTGAGCACCTTTGTAGACCCATTCGAAGGCTTTCTTTGGGTTCTTCTCAATTCCGTCCCAGCTGGAGTAGCAAGCCACGAGGCCTTCGTAGGCGTCGAGATTGCCGGCCTTGGCGGCTTTTTCGTACCAGTCCTTGGCTTTCTTGGCGTCCTTTGCGGCGCCTTCGGTGCCGTTGAAGAAGCAGTTGCCGAGCTCAACCATGGCGGCTGCGTCGCCGCTCTTGGCTTTCTTTTCGAGCTCTTTGAAATTTTGGGCGAATGCGGGCATAGCCGCAATAGCCAGGGCGCAGAGGGCCGTGAGTATCTTTTTCATATGTAAATTAGAGTGTACGGCCGTAGGTGTTTCGGAGAATGTTCTCGATGCTGGTGCGGGTATCGCCGGTGGCGGCACGGGCGGCGCTTTCGAGGAGGTCGGGGAGTGCGATGCCGGGAGCCGGGAACTCGGGAATGTCCTTCTTTTCTTTGATCCAAGCCAAAAGGATATCGGGGTGTTCCTGAGCCACGCGTGTGAGGTAGGAGGCTTTGAGCTGGTCGGCGCCTTCTTCGAGTACGAAGTTGATTTTAGCAGGCGAGTCGGGAAGGTCGGCGCAGAGCACCTCAAAGAGGGTTTTGCCTTTTTCGGGATCTTTCATCGACTCATCGACTCTGCCCGTTAAGCCGGGTTTGCCCATATATGTTTTGTATA
>CABRZA010000038.1 GCA_902475285.1 uncultured Porphyromonadaceae bacterium | reverse complement strand
AGGCAAAACACTGATTTTCAGCGGCGAAGTAGGGGCGCAATATATTGCGCCCGCCTCTCTAATGCAAACTGCTACGGTTTAGAAAGTTACCATCGCCTGAGCGGGCGCAATATATTGCGCCCCTACTCGTTGCTGTTGTTTTTTTAAGTTACTTTTGGCTTTGCGGGCGCAATGTATTGCACCCCTACTCGTTGCTGTTGTTTTTTAAGTTACTTTTTGCTTTGCGGGGGCTATGTATTGCGCCTCTGCTTTTTAGCCCGGGAACTGGGGGTAGGCGTCGAAGTCGGGGTCGCGCTTTTCGAGGAAGGCGCGGGCGCCTTCCTGGGCCTCGTCCATAAGGTAGTACATCAGGGTGGCGTCGCCGGCGAACTCCATCAGGCCGTGCTGGCCGTCGAGCTCGGCGTTGAGGGCGCGCTTTATCATGCGGATGGCGAAGGGGCTGCGCTTGATTATGGTCTGCGCCCATTCAACTACTTCGTCTTCAAGCTGTTCGAAGGGCACAACCTTGTTTATCATACCCATTTCGAGGGCCTCGTCGGCGGTGTACTGGCGGCAGAGGAACCATATCTCGCGAGCTTTTTTCTGGCCCACGCAGCGGGCGAGGTAGCTCGAGCCGAAGCCGGCGTCGAAGCTGCCCACCTTGGGGCCCGTCTGGCCGAAGCGGGCGTTGGAGGAGGCTATGGTGAGGTCGCACACCACTTGCAGCACGTTGCCGCCGCCTATGGCGTAGCCGTTGACCATGGCTATGACGGGCTTTACGAGCGAGCGTATGGCCTTGTGGATGTCGAGCACGTTGAGGCGGGGCGTGCCGTCGGCGTCGCGGTAGCCGCCGCGCGACTTGTAGTGCTGGTCGCCGCCCGAGCAGAAGGCCTTGTCGCCGGCGCCGGTGAGCACCACCACGCGCACCTCGGCGTGGTCGCGGCAGTAGGCCAGGGCGTCGAGGATTTCGGTGTTGGTGAGGGGGCGGAAGGCGTTGTAAACCTCCGGGCGGTTGATAGTGATGCGGGCTATGCCGTCGTAGAAGTCGAAGAGTATGTCGGTGTAGTCTTTGATTTTAAGCCAGTTGCGTGTCATTCTGTATATTTGTTTTCTTTAACGAGAAGAATTGCTTTTCGGGGAAGGTTTATGAAGTTGCGGAGGCCGTCGGCGGTGACGTCGGCGAGGGCGGTTTCGGCGAAGTCGAAGCCGTAGGCGCGTGCTATTTCGGCAATGGGGAAGAGGGGCATTGCGGCGAGGTATGGCTCGACGATGTCGAGGTGGCGCGTGGCGGCGATGCGGCGGAAGATGTCGCCGCCGCCGTTGGCGCGGATTATCATCTTGAACGTGGGCGGTATGGCGGGATTGGAGAGCGCCGAAATGTCGTAGGCCGCCGACATATCGCCGGTAACGAGGAGGGTAGTGATGAAGGGGAACGCGATGGCCGTGCCCACTGCCGTGGATGTGCTGCCGTCGATTCCGCTTACGCCGCGGTTGCACCACACGCGGGCTTTGGGGAGCTTCATGGCGGCGGCGAGGCGCACGGTGGTGCCGTTGGAGAGATGGAGGTTGAGGTCTTCGGAGTTGAGTGCGGTCTGGAGCGCGTCGAACAGCGGATGCTCTATGTTGTGCGGCAGGGCTGCTATGCGGCTGCGGTAGTCGCTCCGGCGGGTAGCGTGGGCAAGGCATATGAAGAACTGGTCGGGAAAGCACTCTACCGTGTCGGTGAGCCGCCCGAAGGTGTCGACGATGATGTCGTCGTAGCCCACATTTACCACGTGCGTGCTTTCGGGGAGCTCGCGCAGCCAACGTTTGATGCCGGCCGACACCAGGGCACCGCCCATGATGACGACGGTGTCGGGCATCAGGTCGTTGAGTCGGCCCTCGGCGATGGCTGTCTCGAAGTCGCCTGCCATGATGTCGGCGCACTTCCCCACGTTTGAGCCAACTTCGGCGACGATGGCGACGTTGCCTAATTTTTCGTCGCAGTCGGCTTGCGGAGCTTGGTCGCGCAGGGTGCACAGAACATCATGAAGACGATGATTATAGTCCATACCGCCTATAATAATGAGGATACGGTTGCCGAGGCGGTAGAGTACATCGCGGCGGAGATCATCCAGATCGGGGAAGGCAGTATGGGGTATTACCACAACGGGCTCGCCGGCGTCGCCCTGGAGCTCTGCCATTGGCTGGTGCAGGCGCACGTTGATGTGCACGGGGCCTGATATGCCGTCATCGGCGGCGCGGATGGCGTCCTGTATGAGGCGGCGGACGTAGGGGGCAGGCATATCGTCGGCAATGTCGACGCTGCGGCGCACCACGGCGTCGAGGGCGTGGGCCTGGCGTATGGTCTGGCTGTCGCGCTGGTCGATGATGTCGGCGGGGCGGTCGGCGGTGATGGCCACCAAGGGTATGCGGCTGTAATAAGCCTCGGCCAGGGCCGGGGCGTAGTTGAGCATAGCACTGCCCGAGGTGCACACCATTGCCACAGCCCTATGGGTGGCCACGACAATTCCCAGTGCCGTGAAGGCTGCCTGGCGCTCGTCGACAACATAATGCAGCTTGAAGCAGAATGGCCCATTGGCCAATACATCGATAATGGCAGCGTTGCGCGAGCCGGGCGACACCACCACGTGGCGGATTTCGTAGCTGTGGAGATACCACGCTATATTGTATGCTATGTTTCTGTTTTGTTCGTCGGTCATGGTTCAATGTTGGCAGTTTTGGCCGTTTGGGGTAACAAAGTTAAAAGTTTTTTGTTAATTATACAAAAGACATTCTTCACATGCTGCTCCATCTTCGATTCATCTGCATTATGACGGCCGCTCTTATGGTTATGGCAGCGTCGGCATCCCCCCGCGGGGTGCCGGCAGATAGCATTGTGGTGCATGATGGTTGCCTTGCCCGGCAGGTGGATTGCGCCCCTACCGCATTGCCTGAATTGGATACCGCCACCGTTGCCCCTAAGAAGAAAGGCCTGATAGCCAAGATTATCGACTACTTCAACGAGTCGAACAAGCCGAAGCGCAACAAGAAGTTCGATTTCAGCGTGATAGGCGGCCCGCACTATTCGAGCGACACCAAGTTCGGCATCGGCCTTGTTGGCTCGGGGCTATACCGCACCAGCGCCGCCGACACCGTGTCGCCGCCCTCCGACGTGGCCATATACCTCGACGCCACCACGTCGGCCTTCTTCAAGCTCGGCGTCCGCGGAACGCACATCATGCCCTTCGACCGCGCACGCCTGCACTACGACGTGAACTTCGCCTCGATAAACTCAAAGTTCTGGGGCATAGGCTACCAGCGCAACCGCAACAACGACAACGAGTCGACCTACAAATACCTCATCTCGCAGGCGCAGGCCAGCTATGTGTGGCGCCTGGCGCGCTGCTTTTACCTCGGCCCCGTGGCAACATTCGACTATGTGAACGGCCGCGACTTCGAGAAGCCCTGGCTGTGGGACGGCCAGGCCGACCGCACTTTCAGCGTGGGCGTGGGATTCACCGTGCAGTACGACAACCGCGACTTCCTCACCAACGCCTCGCGCGGCATATACTTCCGCCTCGACCAACGCTTCAACCCCCGCTTCCTGGCCAACAAATATGCCTTCTCGCTCACCGAATTAACCCTTGCCTACTACCACCCCCTGTGGCGTTCGGCCACCATAGCCATGGAGCTGCACTCGCGCCTCACCTACGGCAACACGCCCTGGGGCCTTATGTCGACTCTCGGCGGCAGCTACAACATGCGCGGCTACTACGAGGGCCGCTACCGCGACAAGAGCGCCGTCGACTTCTGTGTGGAGCTCCGCCAGCATGTGTGGCGCCGCAACGGCGTGGTGCTCTGGGTGGGTGCGGGCACGGTGTTCCCGAAGTTCTCCGCCATGCGCTGGGGCCACATACTGCCCAACTACGGCGTGGGATACCGCTGGGAATTCAAGAAAAAAGTAAACGTCCGTCTCGACCTTGGCTTCGGCCGCGGCCAGACCGGATTCATATTCAGCATCAATGAGGCATTCTGACAACACACAGCCCCGCGTCCCTCGCCGCCCTTCCGCATGGGCGGCAGCACTGATGTGGGTGCTGCCGCTGCTTCTCATCATACCCAACGCCGTGCTCGACTGCACCGAGCCGGCCTACACGGCGCTCGACCGCATCGTCAACCTCGCCCTCCCCGCCGGCGTCTACCTGCTTCTTCTGGCCGCCTTCCGCCGCCAGGGCATCACGGCCCTCTGCCTTGTGCCCGTGATGGTGCTCTGCGCCTTCCAGATTGTTCTCCTCTTTCTCTACGGCGAGTCGATAATAGCCATCGACATGTTTCTCAACGTGGCCACCACCAATCCCGGCGAGGTCGGCGAGCTGCTGGCCAACCTTGTCGGCGCCATATTGGTGGTGTGTGCCATCTATCTGCCGCCCATAGCGCTGGCAGTAGTACTGACGGTAAAAGGCGCCGGGGCGTCGAAGGCGTCGCGCTCGGCGGCAGCCGTGGCTGGGCTGGCGCTCACGGCCGTGGGCGTGGCCTGCATAGTGGCCGTAGGGCTGCGCGGAGAGACTTATCGCGCCGACCGCCGCCTCTTCCCTGTCAACGTCACGGCCAACCTCTGCGAGGCCGTGCACCGCACGCAGCGCACCGAGGCCTTCTTCCGCTCCAGCGCTGCCTTCGAGCACCATGCCGCCGACACGCGCCCCGACAGCGTGCCGGAGGTCTACGTCCTGGTCATTGGCGAGACTTCGCGCGCCGGCAACTGGCAGCTCAACGGCTACGGCCGCCCCACCAATCCGCGCCTTAGCCTCCGCGAAGGCCTGGTGTCGTGCCCGCGAGCCCTCTCGGAGAGCAACACCACCCACAAGAGTGTGCCGCTGATGATGTCGCACCTCGACGCCGACCGCTTCGACGACTCCATCTACTGCTCAAAGAGCGTAATCGAAGCCTTCAACGAGGCCGGCTACGCCACCGCGTGGCTCTCCAACCAGCAGCGCAACGGCGCCCTCATCGACTTCCTCGGCGACGAGGCCTCGGAGGTAAGCTTCCTCAAAGACCGAGGCAAGCATCACTTCGACAGCGAGCTGTGCCCCCTCCTGGCCGACTTCCTGCGCCGCAACCGCGCCCGCAAGGTCTTCGCCGTGCTCCACACCTACGGCTCGCACTTCAACTACCGCGACCGCTACCCCGCCGACGGCGAGCGCTTCAAGCCCTGCGGCAGCATGGAGGCCGAGGCCGACAACCGCCCCTCGCTCATCAACGCCTACGACAACACCATCGTCTACACCGACGCCGTGCTCGACAGCATCATCGCCGCCGTCGAGGCCGACGGACGCCGTGCCGCCGTGCTATATGTGGCCGACCACGGCGAGGACATCTTCGACGACTCCCGAGGCCGCTTCCTCCACGCCTCGCCCACGCCCACCTACTGGCAGCTCCACGTGCCCATGCTCATGTGGATGTCGGATGGCTACCGCAGCGCCTACCCCGACCGATACGCCGCCCTGCGCGCCAACGCCGCCCGCAACGTGTCGGCGAGCCGCAGCGTGTTCCACACCCTCCTCTCGGCCGCCGGTGTGGCCGCTCCCTGCCTGCACCCCGACGCCGCCCTTACCTCAGCCTCCTACACCGAGCCCCCCCGCGTGTTCCTCAACGACTACGACGAAGCCGTGCCTTTGTCAGAGGCTGGCCTCCGCTCCCCCGACATCGCCGCCCTCGCCGCAAGGCATATATATTAATATATTAAGGGCAGAGGGCAGAGTTACAAGTGATAAAGTCGATTGACCCGGAGGTCGGACCTGTCCGACTTGTCCGACCGGTCCGACCTGTCAGACTATATGATTGCGCGTTTGGGCGAAAAAATTTCCGCCCGGGGCAATAATACAGGCGCGGGGGCGTTATTATTGTTAGGCCTCCCTTGCGGATGTCTTGCTAAAGTTAACATTATCCATCTTCTATCCTTGTGATGAAAAAGCACATATTGGCCCTTGCGGCGGCTGCCGCCACACTTGCATCGGCGGCGCAGGTAAGCCCCGATGCCGTCCTGCTCAACGTCGACGGCCGCGACGTCACCGTGGGCGAATTCGAGTACCTCTTCAACAAGAACAACACACAGCAGTCGACGCCACAGTCGATCGACGACTATCTGCGCATGTTCATCGACTACAAGCTCAAGGTTGCCGACGCCGAGGCCGAGGGCATCGACCGCACGCCGGCGTTCCTCGACGAGTTCAACAAGTTCCGCGCCGACCTCTCGGCACCCTATCTGCGCGACGCCTCGGTTGAGGAAGCCCTCGTGCAGGAAAGCTACGACCACATGCGCTACGACGTGCTGGTGAGCCACATAATGTTCCCCCTCGACGGTAATTTCCGCCAGGTGGCCGACAGCATCCGCGCCGCCATCCTCGCCGGCGACATCACCTTCGAGGACGCCGCCCGCCAGAACAGCATCGACCGCGGCTCGAAGGACCGCGGCGGCCTCATGGGCTACGTCACCCCCGACCGCTATCCCTGGGAGTTCGAGAAAGCGAGCTACGACACCCCCGTGGGCCAGATTTCCGAGGTCATCAACTCGGGCGTGGGCTACCACATAGTGCGCCCCGAAAAGCGCACCCCCGCGCAGGGTGAGGTGAACGCCTCGCACATCCTCCTGCTCACCCGTGGCCTCAGCGACGACGCCGCCGCCCGCCAGAAGGTACGCATCGACTCCATCTACAACGCTATCGAGGCCGGCGCCGACTTCGCCGACCTCGCCACGCGCCTCTCGCAGGACCCCGGCTCGGCACGCCAGGGCGGAAGCCTCGGATGGTTCGGCCGCGGAGCGATGGTGGCCGAGTTCGACAGCGTGTCGTTCGCCCTGGCCGACGGCGAGATTTCCAAGCCCTTCACCACCTCCTTCGGCTACCACATAGTGAAGCGCAACGGCCACCGCGGCATCGAGCCCCTCGACGACAACGTGCGCAAGAAAATCCTGAGCAAGATGCAGGGCGACTCGCGCGGCACACAGCCCGCCGAGGCCACCCTCAGCCGTCTGCTCGACACCTACCACGCCGCCCTCGACCGCAAGGGCCTCGACAAGGTGCGTGAGGCAATAGCCGCCAACGGTGGCTACGACTCCACCGCCATCGCCGCCCTCGGCGCTATGGACACGCAGCTCGCCTCCTTCGACTTCGGCACCGTCACCGTGGCCGAGGTCGTGCCCATGGTGCCCCAGACCCTCAGCACCGACGTCGACAACGCCGTCGACATGATAGGCGGCGCTGCCAACGGTGCCCTACGCCAGAAGGTGCTCGACTACGAGCGCCAGAACCTCGCCCGCACCAACCCCGACTACCGCAACCTCGTGAACGAATACCGCGACGGCATCCTCCTCTACGAGGTGTCGAACAACAAGGTGTGGGACCGCGCCGCCAAGGACACCGAAGGCCTCGAGAAGTTCTTCAAGGCCAACAAGGGCAACTACAAGTGGGCCGCGCCCAAGTTCAAGAGCTACATATTCTTCGCCACCTCCGACAGCATCCTCACACTGGCCCAGGCCTACGCCGACAGCCTCTCCACCGCCGACCCCGCAGCATTCACCGCCGACATGCGCAAGCGCTTCGGCCGCGATGTGAAGGTAGAGCGCGTCATTGCCGCCAAGGGCGAAAATGAGATTACCGACTACCTCGGCTTCGGAGCCCCCAAGCCCGAGAGCGACAAGAAGAGCCGCTGGGCGTCGTACGGCGCATGGCGCGGACGCATAATCGACGCTCCCGAGGAAGCCGCCGACGTGAAGGGAGCTGCCGTCACCGACTATCAGGCAAAGCTTGAGAAGGACTGGCTCCGTCAGCTCCACAAGAAATACAAGGTGAAGGTCGACAAGAAGGTCCTCGAGGCCCTCAAGGCCGGAACCGCCGCCAAGTGATGACTCTTTCGCGAATCATTGCCGTCGCCGTCCTCGCGGCAGGTCTTGCAGCCTGTCGCGGTGGCGGCGACGACGTCGTTGCACCCGACGCCGTGGCATCGGTGGCCGGCGACGTGCTCACGCGCGCCGAGGTGCGCCGCAACCTCCCCGCAGGCATCGCCGCCGCCGACTCCGCCGCCGTGGCCAAGGCCTACGTCAAAGACTGGATAGAGCAGAAGCTCATCGAGCACGTGGCCGCATCGCAGGTCGACATGGCCGAAATCGACCGCCTCACCGCCGAGTACCGCCGCCGGCTCATCACCACCGCCTACCGCCGCGAGATGGCCCGGCATGCCGGCGGCGTATTCTCCGACGACTCGCTGCGTGCCTACTACGACGCCCACACCGCCGACTTCCGCCTCACCGCGCCCATGGTGAAGGGCGTATACCTCAAAGTGCCTTCCGACGCCGCTGCCCTCCGCCTCATACGCCGCCTCTACCGCTCCGACAACGAGGCCGACATCGACCGACTCGAGAAGGCTGCCCTCGGCACGGCAATACACTACGATTATTTCCGCGACAACTGGATCGACTGGGAGCACATTGCCACCCGCATTCCTCTTGAATTCACAGCAGCCGACATCGAGCGCCTCCGCTCGCAGGGATACATCGAGACCGACGCCCAGGGATTCGCATATCTCCTGGCCGTCAACGACTTCCTCCCCGCCGGTGCCGTCATGCCCTACGAGGCCGCCGTGCCCCTGGTGCGCGAACGCCTCCTCACGCGCCGACGCCGTGCCTACGACGCCGTCCTCCGCACCGAGCTCTACCGCGAGGCCCTCGCCGACGGCACGCTGATACTGTATTAAGTCATAGGTCAGAGTTATAAGTTATAAAGTATTTTCAGGTCAGAGCTTATTTAGGTCATAGGTCAGAGTTATAAGTTATAAAGTATTTGCCGCCGTGCCGAACTTTCGCGCCACGGCGGCTGTTTTTGTGAATATACCCACCTCATAACTCATAACTCTGACTTATAACTTAAAATAACCTCATAACTCAGACTTATAACCTAATAAAAATGCCAGCCACTTCGCTCCACACCATACGGCTCATGGCCCAGACGGGCATCAAAGCCGTGCCGGGCTCGCTCCTCGACGCCCTCCACCGCCGACGCACCGACCGCACCTTCGTCGCCCGCGACCTCTCGCAGCGGCATCTCTCGCAACTGTTCTGGGCCGCCTATGGCGTGAACCGCCCCGACGGCAAGCGCACCGCACCCGCCGCAATGGGTATCTACGCCCTGAGCCTCTACGCCGTGACCCGCGATGGCATATACCTCTACCATCCGGCCACGGGTGAGCTCGTGGAGATTCTCCGAGGCGACTACCGGGGCTTCGCCGGCACGCAGGACTTCGTGGCCACGGCACCCCTCAACATCGTAATCTACGCCGACTATCGCGCCTTCCGCACCGGCGACCCCGGGGCCGACGCCATTATCGAGGGGCACGAAGACCGCATGGCAGCCCTCGACGCCGGAGCCGTAACCGAGAACATCTATCTCTACTGCGCTTCCGAGGGCCTCAACGCCGTGGAGCGCATGATGCTCGACGACCGCCGATTCGCCCTCCTCGCAGGCCTCCCCGACAGCGCGCGTTTCCAGGTGGCCATGACCGTAGGCTACCCCGAGTGACGCCGCCACCGCCCATTTTTCCACACTCCCCGGTGCCAACTGTCGGGGATATTTGCTATCTTTGCATATTCTTCCTTTTAAGAGTTACTTATATGGATCTTCACGAACTACTTTTGCAGCGGCACAGCATACGCCGCTATACCGCCGACCCCGTCGACGCCGACCATGTGCGCGCCATCCTCGAAGCCGCTCTGCTCGCTCCCACGTCGAAGAACGCCCGTTGCTGGCAGTTTGTCGTGGTCGAGGACAAGGACTCCCTCGCGCGCCTGGCCGACTGCAAGCCGGCCTACGCCGCTTCGGTAAAGGACGCCGCCTTCGCCGTCGTGGTCACCGTCGACCCCGCCAAGAGTGAGGCCTACATCGAAGACGCCGCCTTCGCCGGTGCCTTCATGCACCTCCAGGCCGCCGCACTCGGCATAGGCTCGTGCTGGGTGCAGGTGCGCGGACGCTTCGCCGCCGACGGCGAACCCTCGGAGGACGTGGTGCGCGACATACTCGATATCCCAGCCGACCTCGTGGTGGAGAGCATCGTTACCTTCGGCTATCCCGCCGAGACACGCCGCCCCGTCGACCCCGCCAAGCTCCAGTGGGAGAAGGTACACATAGGCACATGGCGCCACGACGCCGAGTGATGGAACCCCTCGGCATAGCCATCGTCGGAAGCGGCAATGTGGCCGCACATCTGGCGCAAGCCCTCGCAGGCCATGTGGCCGTGGTGGCCAGCCGCAACACCGACCATGCACGCGCACTGGCCGACGCCGCCGGCATTCCCGCCGCATGCGGCCTCGCCGACCTTGCCGCGCTCGCCCCGAAGGCGGTGATTTTCAGCCTCGCCGACCATGCCATGGCCGACGCCGTCGCCGCCGTGGGCGCCCTGCCGGGCCAACCCGTGGTGATGCACACCTCGGGCACGCTCCCCATGCAGACGCTCGCTCCTGTTAGCCCCCGCTACGGCGTGCTTTACCCATTGCAGACTTTCTCGCGCAATGTCGGCGTCGACTTCCGACGCATACCCGTCTTCACCGAAGGCGCCGATGCCGCAACCCTCGCCGTTATCGACGGCCTCGCCTCGCTTCTCTCGGGCACTGTGCGCCATGCCGACGCGCGCCAGCGCGGCGTGCTGCATATCGCCGGCGTCTTCTCGTCGAACTTCACCAACGCCCTTCTCGAAATCGTGCAGGGCATACTCGCTGCCGAAGGGTACCCTCTCGACACAGTCCAACCCCTCGTCGAGGCCACCGTGGCCAAAGCCTTCGCCTGCGGCCCCCACGCGGCGCAGACGGGCCCCGCCGTGCGAGGCGACGCCGATGTGATGGGCCGCCATCTCGAAAAGCTCTCCGGTCTCCCCCGCGACATCTACGCCCTCCTTTCCGATTACATAATAAATTCACATGATAATGAGTAGGATAAACTACGACCTCGGGCGCATACGCGCCGTGGCCTTCGATGTCGACGGCGTGCTCTCGCCGGCCGTCGTGCCCCTCGGCCCCGACGGTGTGCCGCAGCGCATGGCCAACCTCCGCGACGGCTACGCCATGGTGCAGGCCGTAAAACAGGGCCTTCAGCTTGCCATCATATCGGGCGCCGACGCTCCCGGCGTGCGCGAGCGTTTTGAAATTATAGGCGTGCAGAACATCTTCCTGGGACATCTCGACAAGCGTCCCGTGCTTGAGCAGTGGATGGCATCGCTCGGCCTCGCGCCCGATGAAGTGGCCTACGTGGGCGATGACATCCCCGACCTCGCACCCATGGCCGTAGTGGGCCTTCCTGTGGCTCCGCGCGACGCCTGCACCGAGTGCAAGGCCGCGGCGCGATTCATTGCCGGCGCCGCCGGCGGACACGGCGTGGCGCGCGAACTCATCGAAGAAATCCTCCGCGCACGCTCCCTCTGGCCCGTAGCCTCGGCAGCGACGGGTGTGTAGCGTCTCAGCGCATATCCACAATCTCCACCTTCGTGGCAAGCCGTGCCGTGAGGTATTCGGCGAGCTTGCGCCGCTCGGCGTGGCTCAGCCGCCCTTCAACCATGGCAACGGTAAGGGTGTCGGAGGGCGCGTCGGTGGTCGACGCTATCACTGTGCGGCTGATGCCTATGCGTTTCACCGAGGGGAAGAGCACCTTGATTTCGGGCGCCACCTCGGGTGCGGCGTGCCGGTCGACGGCAGCCTCGGCAAGAGCCGTACGAAGCGAGTCGATGGTGCTCTGCTGCGTCGTTATGGTGCTTTGCGCTATGCGGTAGATGTCGGTGAAGTTGCGGTCGGCCTCGGCGCCGTCCTTGTCGGAGCGCTCGCTGCTGCCCTGTATTATGTTGAGGTATGTGCCCTCGAGGCCGTAGTGCTTGAGCTGCGAGGCCAGCGCCAGCCGAAGCGAGTCGTCGTCGAGAGGCTGGCCGATGAGGGTGAGTGATATGTAGCGCTTGCCGTGGTCGGTGTAGGCGTCGTGGGCTATGACGTGCGTGGCCGGAAAGCGGCACTCCTGGCTCACGAATTTGTCGGCGTTCATCGTAAACTTGTTCTGTCGCAGCATGTTGTAAGTGAGGTAGATACTCGGCAGCATGGTGAGTACGGCCAGCGAGTATACCCATCGGCGCACGCGGCGGGCGCGGGCGTCGTTTTCAACCGGCCTGCCCTGGTATTTCATCAGCTTCACGCCTATGAAGGTGGCGAAGGCTATGTATATCGAGTTGATAATGAAGAGATAAAGGGCGCCGAAGAAGTAGTTGAGCTGCCATGTGGCCAGGCCGTAGCCGGCGGTGCAGAGCGGCGGCATGAGCGCCGTGGCGATGGCCACGCCGGGTATCACGTTGCCCTTGTTGGTGCTGCCCAGGGCTATGATGCCGGCGCCGCCGCCGACGAAGCCTATCAGCACGTCGTAGATGCTGGGCGACGTGCGCGCCAGCAGCTCGCTGTGCTGCTCGTTGACGGGCGAGATGAGGAAGTAGAGCGTCGACGCTATCACCGAGAACGACGCCGCCATCAGCAGGTTGCGTATGCACCGTTTGAGAAGGTCGAAGTCGTGTATGCCCACGCCCAGGCCTATGCCGATTATGGGGCCCATGAGCGGCGATATGAGCATGGCGCCGATGATAACGGCCGTGGAGTTGGTGTTGAGGCCGAGTGAGGCAATGAATATGGCCAGGATGAGGATGAGGATGCTTGTGCCGCGGAACGACACGCCCTCGCGGATGGCTGCCTCGGCTTCGGCCTGCGACACCAGCTGCCCGTTGAGCGAAAAATAGTTTACGAAAAATTCGCTTATGCGATTTATTACATTGCCTTTCATAGGAATATATTTTGGAGATTGGCAGCGAAGCAGGGACGCAATATATTGCGCCCCTACTTCGTTGGTATAATCTTTCACCGCGATGGGCGGCGATGGGAATCAGATGTATTTGCCGTAGTCGGCGTTGCGCATGTCGCCCGTGTCGTTGAAGGCGTTGTGGAAGGCGAAGGCTGCCTTGAGGTGGTGCGGCGTCTGGCCCTGTACGCCCAGATTGAGGTAGTCGCGCAGAAGCTCGCGGTACATGGGGTGGGCGCAGTTGTCGATGATGGCGTGGGCGCGTTCCACGGGGTCCTTGTGGCGAAGGTCGGCGATGCCCTGGTCGGTAACGAGGATGTCGACTGAGTGCTCGCTGTGGTCGGGGTGGGCAACCATCGGTACGATGTTGCTTATCAGGCCGCCCTTGCTCACCGACGGGCAGCTGAATATCGACAGATAGGCGTTGCGGGTGAAGTCGCCCGAGCCGCCGATGCCGTTCATCATGCGCGTGCCCAGAACGTGGGTGGAGTTCACCGAGCCGAAGAGGTCGGCCTCGAGGGCGGTGTTCATGGCTATGACGCCTATGCGGCGGATCACCTCGGGGTTGTTCGATATCTCGGCGGGACGCATCAGAATCTTGTCGTGGAAGAACTTCATGTCGGAGAAGAGAATCTTCTCGGTGTCGTCGGTGAAGGTCATCGAGCAGGTGCTGGCGAAGGTGCACTTACCCTTTTGGAGGAGGGCAAGCACGGCGTCCTGTATCACCTCGGTATACATCATGAAGGGAGGCAGTTCCTTGCTCTCGCCCAGGTCGTAGAGCACGGCGTTGGCCACGTTGCCCACGCCCGACTGCAGGGGCAGGAACTCCTTGGGCAGGCGTCCGGCGGTGTATTCGCCCACAAGGAAGCGCACCACGTTCGAGCCTATCTGCTTGCTCACCTCGTCGGGGGCGGTGAAGGGCTTCACACAGTCGTAGGAACTGGTGTGAACCACGCCCAGCACCTTGGAGGGGTCGATTTTGAGTATGGGCGAGCCTATGCGGTCGTTGGCGGCGTAGATGGGTATCTCGCGGCGGTAGGGAGGGTCGAGGGGCATATACACGTCGTGCATGCCCAGGAGGCTCTTGGGAAGCTTGTCGTTGAGCTCTATGAGGATGTGCTTGGCCATGGCGGCGTAGGTGGGCACGTTGCCCATGCCGCAGCCGAGCACTACCTCGCCGTTGTCGGTGATGTCGGCGGCCTCGATGATGGCGAAGTCTATCTCGCCGTAGGTGCCGTAGCGCACTTCCTGCGCCATCTCCGAAAGGTGACGGTCGAAGTAGTGGCAGTCGTGGGCGTTGATGCGCTTGCGCAGGTCGGGCACGTTCTGGTAGGGGGCGCGCATGTTGTAGGCGTTGGCGCGCGCCAACACGCCGTCGACGTGGTCGGAGGTCGACGCACCCGTGAAGAGGTTTACTTTGAAGGGCCGGCCGGCCTCGTGCTCTCTTACTGCCTTGGCGGCGAGGGCCTCGGTGATGAATTTCGGCGTACCCGGAGCCGTGAAACCCGACAGGCCGATGGTGGCGCCATTTTGAATCATTTCTGCGGCTTCTTCCGCCGTGAGAATGTTGAATGACATGGTTGTGTGTTCTTTATGCTGATTTGCAGTTGGTTAATATGCTTAGTGCAACGTCGGTGCCGCGACGTGTATTGGCCGGAGGTAGGGGCGCAATATATTGCGCCCGCTCAGGCTGCGGTAGTTACTGTTCGAATTTGGGTTTCAGAATCTCGCTCCACACCACGGCGCGCCGGAGCTCGGCGAGCGTCGGTGGCTCGATGGCGGCCGCGGGGCGCTCGGGCTCGGGCATGGGGGCATCATCGGTCACGCGCCGGCCCTCCTCGAAGAGGGCAGGGGGCTCGGGGGCAGCGGTGGTCACCGTTGCTTCTTCGGGCACTGCCGGAACTGTCGAGAGGCTCGACATGAACGCCGCCATCCCCGGCATAGCCTGGCGCTGAGCCGCCGCTTCGCGGCGCGGCATTGAATCGCGCTGCGGATCGGGCCGACGCGGCGCCGAACTTCGCGCGGCCGAAGTACGTATCACTTCACGCACCTTCTTCACGGCAGCGTAAATCAACACGAATCCGACAATGGCTATGAGCCGAATTAATTCCGAATCCATATTTTTTCGTAATTTTGCACAAAATTACTCATTATCGGGTAATGCAGCAAATAAAAGTGACATTATTAGATGAATAAAGACCTCACGCACGGCGAAAATGCCGCCAATTTATATATCGAAACTTACGGCTGCCAGATGAACGTGGCCGACAGCGAAGTAGTGGCCGCAATCCTCGGCATGGACGGCTTCGCGCTCGTCGACACCCCCGACAACGCCGACGCAATACTCCTCAACACCTGCTCCATACGCGACAACGCCGAGCAGAAAATCGTGGGCCGACTCCAGGCCCTCCGCGCACAGCGCCGCCACCGTCAGGCCGAGGGCAAGAACCTAATCATAGGCGTGATAGGCTGCATGGCCGAGCGTGTGAAGGACGACCTCGTGGCCAACCACGGCGTCGACCTCGTGGCCGGCCCCGACAGCTATCTCGACCTCCCGGCACTCATGGCCTCGGCCCGCGCCGGCCACCCCGCCGTCGCCGTCGAGCTCAGCACAACCGAAACCTACCGCGACGTCGTGCCAGTGCGTCTCCCCGGCCGACAGGTGTCGGGCTTCGTGAGCATCATGCGCGGTTGCAACAACTTCTGCTCCTACTGCATCGTGCCCTACACCCGAGGCCGCGAGCGTAGCCGCCCCCTCGACAGCATCCTCCGCGAAATCGCCGACCTCCGGGCAAAAGGCTACAAGGAAGTTACCCTCCTGGGGCAGAACGTAAACAGCTACCTCGACACCTCCTCCGGAACCCCCGTGCCCTTCGCCGACCTCCTCATCCGAGTGGCCGACGCCGCACCCGACCTCCGCGTGCGCTTCACCACTTCGCACCCCAAGGACATGACCGCCGCCGTGGTGCGCGCAATGGCCTCGCGGCCAAATATTTGCCGCCACATACACCTGCCCGTGCAGTCGGGCAGCAACTCAGTGCTCCGAGCCATGAACCGCCGCTACACTCGCGAGTGGTACCTCGACCGCGTGGCCGAAATACGCGACATCATCCCCGACTGCGGAATCACCACCGACCTCTTCACAGGCTTCCACGGCGAGACCGACGACGACTTCGAGCAGACCCTCGACCTGATGCGCACCGTGGGATTCGACGCCGCCTTCATGTTCAAATACTCCGAGCGCCCCGGCACCCTCGCCGCACGCACCATGCCCGACAACGTGCCCGAAGCCGTAAAAATCGAACGCCTCAACCGCATGATAGCACTCCAAAACGAGCTGTCGCTCGCCTCGAACCGTGCCGACGTGGGGCGCCGTTTCGGAGTCCTCGTCGAAGGTGTCGCCAAGCGCAGCGCCGACCAGATGGTGGGCCGCACCTCCCAGAACAAAACCGCCGTCTTCCCCCGCGCAGAGGCCCGCGTAGGCCAGACCGTTACCGTCGAAGTCGACACCGCCACCTCCGCAACCCTCCTCTCGCACATTGTGGAGTGAATATTTGTTTTCGGCCATGTCGTAGGGTCGCGCCATGGCGCGGCCACTAAGGCTGCGGTAACGGCCCATAAGACCCCGAAGGGGTGCAATAATGGTTAACCGGGGTGCGTCAGCCCCCGGCACGTGCCACCAAAACGCATACAGCCCCGGAGGGGCGGTGTTGTGGTAACCATCGCCTGGGCGGCCGCGCCATGGCGCGACCCTACAATCAATAATTTGCATTCATGAACACTCATCATCTCGACTTCAACACGGCCTGCGCCGCCGAGCACCCTGCGGCCCTTCCGCCGCTGCCGTCGCCCGCCTTTGCCGGCACGACGGTGATGCTCGCCTCCAACTCGCCGCGCCGCCGCGAACTCCTCGGCCTCATCCTCCCCGAATTTTCCATAGCCCCACGCCGCGACATCGACGAAGCCTACCCCGCCGGGCTCGCCCCGGCCGACGTCCCCGCCTACCTCTCGCGCCTCAAAGCCGACGCCTACGCCGACCTCGTCGCCCCCGACACCCTCCTCATCACCGCCGACACGGTGGTAATCTCCGAGCCCTCAGAGTTCTCCGAGCCCTCGATTTTAGGCAAGCCCCACAGCGATGCCGAGGCCTGCGCCATGCTCCGCAGCCTCACCGGACGCACCCACACCGTAGTCACCGGCGTAACGCTCCGCTCCGGCTCCGGCCGCCGCGACGATACTTTCTCCGAAACAACCCGCGTCACCTTCGGACCCCTAACCGACAGCGAGATAGCCCAGTATGTGGCCCGCTACCGCCCCCTCGACAAAGCCGGCGCCTACGGCATACAGGAATGGCTCGGCGCAGCTGCCATAGCCCGCATCGACGGCTGTTTCTACAACGTAATGGGCCTACCCCTCCACGCCCTCTACCGCCACCTCACCGACTACTTCTGAAAAAGTCAGAAGTCAGAGTTATAAGTGACAAGGTTGTAGGTAGGTCAAAGGTCAGAGTTATAAGTGATGAGGTTGTAGGTAGGTCAAAGGTCAGAGTTATAAGTGATGAGGGTGTATAGACGCGATTCATCGCGTCCGCCCCGTCAGTGCCATCTTGACTAAAAAATAACGCACAGAGGCAGGAAAGTAGGGGAGCAATATATTGCGCCCGCTCAGG
>CABRZA010000037.1 GCA_902475285.1 uncultured Porphyromonadaceae bacterium | reverse complement strand
AATTTTTATGTCACACCCGATACAGCATCCAACAGCACATTACAAAAACATCCTTCCTCGCGCCGTCATTTTTCCGCTGGCCTATCGATAGTAAATCAAATCATTGGCCCGGTCGAGGATTACGGTGCCGTTTTGAAAGAACGACGGGCCGACGCAGCCCAGCTGGTCGTCTTCCCAAAAAGTTTTGTTCGTGATACCTATCGAAAAGCCGGTCTTCGACTTATCGCCGATTTTGCAATATCCTGCAAAAATACCGTGCCCGATGATTTTGCCGGCTCTATCTGTTGCAGTCTGAATCTTGAATTTATTCTCTTTAAGGACAGGCAGCATCGTATTGCGGAAAAAGAACACGCTCGACCCGCAGCCGAGGTCGAAATTAAAATTCCCAATGATTTCCAAATCGTGCCCCGACGCGTCCGACAGCTCCATCGTCGACGCGAATATCGGCATCGGGTCGAATGCCACGAGCCGGTATGTGTGCATCTTCGTCAAATCCACTGCATCGCGGCGGATATAGTCCAGAATATTCTTCTTGAAGTCGAAGCGTATCAGGCAAACCGTTGTATCGGCCTCATTTTTAAGAAGATTGGCCGGCACCGTCACCCTGTCGTCGTAGGGGTCGACCACATAGACAAAGCCTTCAAACACCAAATCGCCCACCGGCACCTCTCCTTTAAGTTTCTTATGGATACGATGTTTCGCCCGGTCGCCGCGCAACCATTCAACCTGCTCGAGCTCAATTTCTTCCAGGGGCAACGACGCAAGAAGCTCGTCGTATCTGTCCAAACTCATGGTAAGAGCGGGATAACCCGTTTCAATAAAAACCGGAATATGCGCCTTGCCGTTGATGGCGGCCGTAGTGTAGTAATGCCCGTTTTCCTTCGTCATCTTAAACGACGTCTGCCCCCACGCACTCTGCCCGCAGCACCCCAGCACCAATGCAAAGGCAAACACAGCACTAAGAACCTTATTCATAATCATTCATTTAAGTTTCCGAAGGATTGTCGATGTCCGCCGATGGCGGAAAATACTTGTCGTTCCATGCGCAAAGATAAATATTAATATTGTATTTCGGGTATTGCGGGGTGGATTATCGGGCGGAGGGGTGGCGATTTTCTTTTTCCTATATGGCGTTTTTTTTGTAATTTTGGAGTTCAAAATGGCGACCACGGCGCCAATATTTCGCAATCTCCTCACAATTAGCGTTATGCAAAAATTCGTACCTCTGCACGTTCACTCGCAATATTCCGTTCTCGACGGTCTGGCTTCCATCCCCGCCATGGTGAAGAAAGCCGCCGACGACGGCATGGGCGCGATGGCTCTCACCGACCACGGCAATATGTTCGGCATCAAAGAGTTGTGCACCACTGTAAAGAAACACAACGGCAAGGTAAAAAAACAGATAGCCGACGCCGAGAAAGCTCTCGCCGAAGCTCAGGCAGCCGGCGACGCCGACGCCATCACCGCCGCCGAGGCCGCCCTGGCCAAGGCCCGCTCGCGATATGTGAAGCCCATCATAGGCTGCGAGATGTATCTCACCTCCGGCGACCTCCACGACCGCGACCCAAAGCACCGCCGCTACCACCTGGTGGTGCTCGCAAAGAACATGAAGGGCTACAAGAACCTCATCCGCCTCGTCTCGCAGGCCTGGACCGAGGGCTTCTACACCCGTCCGCGCACCGACAAGGCCTCGCTCGCCGCACACCGTGAAGGCCTCATAATATCGTCGGCCTGCATCGGCGGCGAGCTCCCGCAACTCCTCCGCGCCGGCGACTACGAGGGCGCCGAGCGTGCCGCCGCCTGGTGGAAGGAGACTTTCGGCGACGACTTCTACATCGAGCTCCAGCGCCACAAGGCCACCTCGCCCAACGCCAACCACGAAACATACCAGATACAGCGCGAAATCGAGCCCCAGCTCATAGCCATAGCCCGCAAGCTGGGCATCAAGATCATAGCCACCAACGACTCGCACTTCGTGAACGAGCGCGACGGTGAGGCCCACGACCGCCTCATATGCCTCTCCACCAACAAGAGCCTCAACGACCCCACCCGCATGCGCTACTCCATGCAGGAATGGTTCAAGACCTCCGGCGAGATGGCGCAGGTCTTCGCCGACCTTCCCGAAGCTCTCGAAAACACCCTTGAAATAGCCGCCAAGGTCGAGGAGTACAGCATCGACCATGCTCCCATCATGCCCAACTTCGCCATACCCGCCGAGTTCGGCAGCGAGGAGGAGTACCGCAGCCGCATCACCGAGCAGGAGCTTTTCGACGAATTCACGCGCGACGAGAACGGCAACGTCGTCCTCTCGCAGGAAGACGCCGAGGCAAAAATCAAGAAGCTCGGCGGCTACGAAAAGCTCTACCGCATAAAGTTCGAGGCCGACTATCTCGCAAAGATAGCCTATGAGGGCGCCGCGCGCCGCTACGGCACACCCCTGCCCCCCGAAATCGACGAGCGAATACGCTTCGAGCTCCACATCATGAAGACCATGGGCTTCCCGGGCTACTTCCTCATCGTGGAAGACTTCATCCGCGTAGGCCGTCAGATGGGCGTGAGCATAGGCCCGGGCCGCGGTTCGGCCGCCGGCTCCGTTGTGGCCTACTGCCTCGGAATCACACAGGTCGACCCCATACGCTACGACCTCCTTTTCGAACGCTTCCTCAACCCCGACCGTATCTCCCTCCCCGATATCGACGTCGACTTCGACGACGACGGCCGCGAGACGGTGCTCAACTATGTGACCGAGCGCTACGGAGCCCCCAACGTGGCACACATCATCACCTACGGCACCATGGCCGCCAAGTCGGCCATCAAGGACGTGGCGCGAGTGATGAACCTCCCCATAGCCACCGCCAACGAGCTCACCAAGCTCGTGCCCCGGCACATGCCCATCGACCCCGAGGACGAGAACAAGGAAAAGGAACTCCCAGCCACGGTGCACAACTGCGTGAACTTCGTGCCGTCGTTCCGCGAGCGCATGGACGCCGACCCGCAGGTGCGCGAGCTCATGACCTTCGCCGAGATGCTCGAGGGCAACGTGCGCAACACCGGCGTGCACGCCTGCGGCGTGATAATCTGCCGCGACGACGTAACCGACTGGGTGCCCGTCAGCACCGCCACCGACAAGAACGGCGACCGTATCCTCGTCACCCAGTACGAGGGCCGCGTAATCGAGGACACCGGCCTGATAAAGATGGACTTCCTCGGCCTCAAAACTCTCTCCATCATCCGCGACGCCGTGGCCAACATCAAGCAGAGCCAGGGCATCGACGTCGACATCGACAACATACCCATCGACGACCCCAAGACCTACGAACTCTACTCCCGCGGCGCCACGGTGGGCACGTTCCAGTTTGAAAGCCCCGGCATGCAGCGCTACCTGCGCGAGCTCCAGCCCAGCGTCTTCGAAGACCTCATAGCCATGAACGCCCTCTACCGCCCGGGCCCTATGGACAACATCCCCGAGTTCATCCGCCGCAAGCACGGCCTCTCGAAGATAGAGTACGACATCCCCGAGATGGAGACCTATCTCAAAGACACCTACGGCATCACCGTATACCAGGAGCAGGTCATGCTTCTGTCGCGCCTCCTGGCCGGCTTCACCCGCGGCCAGAGCGACACCCTGCGCAAGGCCATGGGCAAGAAGCTCAAAGAGAAGATGGACGAGCTCAAAGGCAAGTTCCTCGCCGGCGGCCAGGAACGCGGCCACAGCGCCAAGGTGCTCGAAAAGATATGGTCGGAGTGGGAGAAGTTCGCCTCCTACGCCTTCAACAAGAGCCACGCCACATGCTACAGCTGGGTGGCTTTCCAGACCGGTTGGCTCAAGGCCAACTATCCCGCCGAGTTCATGGCCGCCGTGCTCAGCCGAAACCTCAACGATATCGCCAAGCTCTCGTTCTATATGGACGAGTGCCGCGCCATGGGCCTCGACGTAAAGGGCCCCGACATCAACGAGTCGCTCAGCTCGTTCAGCGTGCCCTCGCAGGGCGTCATACGCTTCGGCCTGTCGGCCATCAAGGGTATAGGCGGCGACGTGGTGCGCGCCATCATCGACGCCCGCACCGCCGGCGGACCCTTCGCCGACATCTACGACTTCGTGGAGCGCGTGCCCGCCAAGAGCATCAACCGCCGTGTGTTCGACAACCTCGCCCTGGCCGGAGCCTTCGACTGCTTCCGCGGCATCAAGCGCGAGGACCTCAGCGCCGAGGTGGGCAAGCGCGGCGAGACAACCGCTGAGCTCCTCCTCCGCTACGGCGCCAACCACCAGAACGAGGCCCGGCAGAACGAAGTGTCGCTCTTCGGCTTCGACGACGAAGAAATCATCAACTCCTCGCGCCCCAAGATACCCTCCATGCCCTCGTGGGACAACATGGTGCGCCTCAACAAGGAGCGCGAGCTGGTGGGCATGTACCTCTCGGCCCATCCCCTCGACCCCTACTGGCTCGAGGTGAACCACGGCGTGACCCTCACCTGCGCCGAGAAGAACGAAATCGACACCCCAACACCCCAGGGCACCATGGTGAGCTTCGCCGGCGTAGTGGCCGAAGTCGAGGAGAAAACCTTCGGCGAGAGCACCATGACAATCCTCAAAATCGAGGACTACACCGCCACCGCCGAAGTGACGCTCTTCGACAGCAAACGGGCCCAGTTCGAAAGCCTCTGCCACCCCGGCCGCATGGTGTGGGTGTCGGGCACCTTCCGCATGGTGCGCAACCGCCGCACCGGCCAGGAGAACCTGCGCTTCAACCTCGAGAGCATGCGTCCGCTCGACTCCATGCGCGGCAAGCTCATCGACGGACTCAGCATCACCATCGAGCCCGGGCAGGCCACGCTCCTCCACTCCGTGCTCGAAGAAGCCGCCATACCGGCCCACGCCGACAAGGGCGAGCCCAACACCGTGCCCCTGGGCATAAGCGTGGTGGTGCCCGAGCACGGTCGCAAGGTGCAGCTCTCCACACCCCTCAAAGTACTCCTGTCGAGGGAATTCCTCAAATCGCTCGACGAGCAGTCGATAGCCTACTCCGTTGAGCGCAAAGCCGTGAATTGACATCATCCTGAAACTAAATAGCTGCAACTATGGAATTTACAGACTCAAACATCAAAGAAATCATCGCCTCCGGCCAACCTGTGGCCGTCGACTTCTGGGCCACATGGTGCGGTCCGTGCCGCGCAATGGCACCCATCGTCGACGAACTCGCAAAGGAATACGAAGGCCGCGTTCTCGTTGGCAAGTACAACTGCGACGACGAGACCGACTTCGCCACCGAGTGCGGCATACGCTCGCTGCCCACCATCCTCTTCTTCAAGGACGGCAAGCGCACCGACATCCGCCTCATAGGCGGCCAGAAGGCCGAAAACCTCCGCGCCAAGCTCGACGAACTCCTCGCACTCTGATAACCCCACCCCGACCCCTCTCCCCTCACAACCTGCCGCGATGAAGAAAATATACACACCCGACGACATCCAGCGCATCACAGCCGCCACCATAGGAAATCTCGACGAAATCGAACAGATGACCCCCGGCATGCGCGACTGGCACATGGAGCGCCGCTCGGCATTCATCCAGAATGTAGGACGCCTGGCAGCCCACGAGGTGATGCAGTTCCGCGGCGACAGCGACGCCAAGGTGCTCGTCTTCGCCGGCGACGGCCTCTGCGGCGCCTACGCCCTCGACACAGCCACCGAGCTCCACCGTGCCGGATGCCCGGCCACGGTGGTGCTCTTCAACATCGGCGGCGACATGCTCACCGCCGACACCCGCGCCGCCCGCGACCGCTTTGTGGAGAGCGCCGGCGCAGCATACCTCACCGAGGTCATCAACCCCGGGCCCGACTGCTTCACCATGCCCTACCTCAACGCCCGCAACACCATCGTGGTCGACGGCATCTTCGGCAGCGAGTACCGCAAGCCCCTGCGCGGCGGCTACCAGGCCGTGGCCCGGCACATCAACGAGTCGGGCGTGCGCGTGGTGGCCCTCGACCTGCCCTCGGGCATGACCACCGACCTCAGCGTGGGCATGGTGAACTGCAACATCGTCCACGCCACCCTCACCCTGGCCCTCATAGGCCCCACGCTGGCATTCTTCATGCCCGAGAACGTGGAGCTCGTGGGGCAGTGGAAGGTGCTCCCGGCACAGTTCGACCCCGAGGCGCTGCGAACCACACGCTGCACCTCGCGCATGCTCGACGCTGCCGGAGTGCGCGCCGTGCTGCCCAAGAGGGCGGCCACGGTGTCGAAGGCCGACCTCGGCGACGTGCTCGTCTACGCCGGCTCCTACGGCATGTGCGGTGCCGCCGTGCTGGCCACCAAGGCCGCCACGCGCTCGGGCTGCGGACGCGTCACATGCCACGGCCCGCGCTGCGCCTACATGGTGCTCCAGACCTCGGTGCCCTCGGCAATGTTCGTCAGCGACGGCGCCGACACCATGATATACGACTTCGACAACGGCATCCATGCCGACGCCGTGGCCATAGGCCCGGGCATAGGCCGCGGCGAAGAGACGGCCATAGGGCTCGAAGTATACCTCAAGGCCGCGCGTGCGGCGCAACACCCCGTGGTGCTCGACGCCGACGCCCTCAACATCATAGCCTCGCACCCGCGCATGCTCGACTACATACCGGCACGCTCCATAATCACGCCGCACGCCGGAGAGTTCGACCGCCTCTTCGGGCCGAGCAACACCCACGGCACGCGCACCCTCGCAGCCATAGAGATGGCTCACCGCTACGGCATAGTCATCGTCCTCAAAGGCTACAAGACCATCACCGTGTGGCCCGACGGCTCGCTGCTGGTGAACACCTCTGGCACCGAGGCCCTTGCCACCGCCGGCAGCGGCGACGTGCTCACGGGCATCACCGCCGGCATCCTGGCGCAGAAACTCGCCCCCGAGCTCGCCGCCGCCGTGGCCGTCTACATCCACGGCGTGGCCGGACGCATAGCCGCGCGCACCTACGGCATCTTCGGCACCACAGCCGACGACATCGCCGAGGCCGTGGGCCCGGCAATACAGACCATACTTTACCCCAAAGCACAGCAATGAAAAAGCTCCTCCTACTCCTGGCCCTTGCCGCCTGCCAGCCACTGGCGGCGCAGACTACCACGAAGCTTTCGGCCGGCAAAGCCAACGAATACGGCCTTGTGTACACCCTGCCCGCCACGGCAATCGACATTTACCTCGAGGCCGAGCTCACCGAAAAGCACCCCGGCGAGTTCTACAACTACGCCCGCCGCCACCTGGGCATCACCGACGCCATCACCGCCGACAGCCGTTCGGCGCGCCTGGCCTCGGTCACCATGGTGCCGCGCGGCATACCCGACCCCGAGAGCCGCTGGCTGGCGCAGTTCAAGCCCGGGCAAACGGCGTCGGTGCTCCTCGACGGCAACGATGTGATTCTGGCTCTCAACTTCGACGAAGCACCAGAATCCACCGCCCCTGCCGTTCCCGCCGAACGCCCCGCCTCACCCACGCCGCTCGAGGGCGACGCCGCCCGCCAGGCCGTGACACAGGACATGGCCCGCTCGGCATCCGTATCGAAGAAGGCCGAGCTGGCGGCACAGCGCATATTCGAACTCCGCGAGATGCGCTCCGACCTCATGTCGGGCCAGGCCGACAATCCTCCCGCCGACGGCGCGGCCATGAAGCTCGTGCTCGACAACATCGCCGCCCAGGAGGCTGCGCTCACCGCCATGTTTGCCGGCACCACGAGCACCCGCACCGTGGTGCGCCGCTACACCGTGGTGCCCGACAGCACCGACATCACGGGCCGCGTGATAGCGCGCCTGTCGGCCGTCGACGGCCTGCTCGAGCCCGACAACCTCGCCGGGTCGCCCGTGACGCTCGACTTCCGCGTACTCGAAAAGGGGTCGCTGCCCGTCGACGAAAAAGGCCAGGTGAAGACCTTCCCCAAGGGCGGCGTGGCCTACCGCATACCGGGCCGCGCGCAGGTGTCGGTATCGGCCGACGGCAGCACCGTGGCCAGCGAGAACTTCGAAGTTGCACAGCTCGGCGTGGTGTTCGGCCTCAATCCGGCGCTCTTCACCGACAAGAAGGCCCCCTACGGCGCCGTATTCTCGCCCGAAACCGGCGCTTTGATATCGCTCACGCCCCTCGAAAGCGCCAATTGACTTAAAAAGCGTTAAGAGTTGGCCAAATGTTAATTATTTGGCGTAACTTTGCCCTGATAAAATCACAACACTATGTCCCGACGACTATCACTTGTCATAGCAGCGCTCGTGATGCTCAGCGTGGGCGCTGCGGCCCAATTCCGCTACGCGCCTGTCGTTGGCGTCAACATCAGCGACCTGAAATTCAAGCAGGACCTCTTCGCCACGGGGAACACCGTGGGCGTACAGGCCGGCGTAATGGGCGAGCTCATGTTTCCGGGCATAGGCTTCGGCATGGACTTCGGCCTTCTCTACAACATGATCGGCTCGAAGACCGACATCGGCGAGCGCAAAATATGGGCCGCCGACGGCTTCCGCAACTGCACGGCCACCGTGCACACCCTCGACATACCGCTGCACCTGCGCTTCAAATGGACGCGCATGAACGGCTTCGAGGATATACTGGCACCCTTCGTATACGGCGGTCCGGACTTCTCCATAGCCGTGGGGCACAACAAGATAAAGGGCAACGAAGGCGTGCCCAACCCCTTCACCTACGCGGGTGCCGACCTCGGTCTGACCGCGGGCGGCGGCGTGGAGCTCCTCAAACGCTGGCAGCTCTCGGTTCAGTACACCTGGGGCATGACCTACATCATCAAGACCCGCAAGCTCGACAACCTCAGCGCGCAGAACCGCTGCTGGACCGTGCGCGTGGCCTACTTCTTCTGAACAAACACCGGAGCAGACTCCGGAACACTAATACCGCTTTTAAACCGTTTTAAATCCTTATTAGCCGGAAGCGCATTGCCGCTTTCGGCTTTTTTGTCCATAGAAGCGCCAAAAAGCGGGCATGAAGTTGCGATTTTGGCAATTTTTATATACTTTTGCGATGCATTTTCCCCACGGCACGCACCAAAGTGCCGCCGACATGCCTCTTTATTCCATTTCCTGCAAACAATTTTGCTATATTAAATAATTACAATCAATGAAAAGACTACTTCTAACGCTCTTGCTTCTGACCGCCGGCATATGGCTCGGCGTCGAGGCACAGCTGTTGCGTCAGGACGCGGGTGAATACATCACGGCCCCCACGGCCAAGATGACAACCGCCGACGCAAAGGTTCGTATCAAGGCCGGCGCGCTTCCCGGAAGCACCATACGCCTCCACCGCTCGGCCCCGCAGCGTTCGCTGGGTACACTCAAAGGCACATTCCAAGGTGTCATGACCTACCCCCAGGCCAGCGCGGGCCTCTATTCTTTCGACCATACGGGCCGCAAGACGGCCATCTGGACCTCGGGCGACGGCGTGGTGCTCAACGCGGGCTTCATAGCCGACGACATTCTCTATGCCTTCTACCGCCAGTCGTCGACCTCGGGGGGCCTTCAGGGCATATGGCTCACCAAATACGACGCCAACACCGGCGCCCAGCTCTCGCGCGAGAGCTACAGCCTCTTCGAAGACTTCTACCATGTGGTCTACGCAGCGGCCTACAATGCCGACGAGGGCGTGGCCTACATGATATGCGGCCAGAAGGACAACGCCAACGCCTACTCGATGCAGAAGTTCAACCCGGCCACCGAGACCTTCACCGAGGTGTCGACACTTCCGTCGAGCACGCCCTACCCCATGGCCATGGCGTGGCATCCACGCAACGGCGGCATCTACATCATAGGCGAGTACGCCACACTTGAGCGCTACAACGCCGAACAGGGCCGTTTCCGCCCCATAGGCGAGACGAGCCTCGGGCTCAACGACGAGTACGGCTACACCGGCTCGATGACCTACAGCCCGCTCGACGAAAAGTTCGTGGCCCTCATCGAGACCGACGCCGCCACCGGCTTCTACTCCATCGACCCCCTCAGCTGCGCCACCACGGCCATCACGTCGCTGGGCGACGACTCGCAGTGGCTCGTGCTGACATGCACCGACACCACCGCCGACCCGGCCGCTCCCGGCGCACTGACCTCGGCCAGCGCCGACTTCGCCTCGGGCTCGCTCACGGGCAGCATCAGCGTGGGTCTTCCGGCCACCGCCGTTTCGGGTGCGGCACTTACGGGCACTCTCACCGTGCGCGTGAGCGAGGGCAAGACCGTGCTCAGCGAAAGCGTGAGCGGCCAGCCCGGCGCCACCGTAACCGTTCCCCTCACCCTGGAGGCCGGCAACCATACCCTTATGGTGAGCGCCTGCCAGACAGTTGGCGGCAAGACCCTGGTGGGTCCGGCCACCACGGTGCGCGTCTACACCGGCTTTGACGCTCCCGCCGCACCCACCGACGTGGTTCTCAGCGCCGACAAGGTGACATGGACCGCCTCGAAAGGCGCTACCGGCGGTGCCGTCGACGCCTCGAAGCTCAAATACAACGTATACATCGACGGCAAGCTCGCCGCTGGCAGCCCCGTGAGCGACACCGAACTCGCCGTGACCCTTCCGACCTACGGTCCCGTTGCCCATGTGGCACAGGTAGAGGCCATGATAGGCGACGCAGTTAGCCCCCGCGCCTCGTCGAACGCCTACGTCGGCCGCCAGCCCTTCGGCCTGCCGTGCTCCATAGCCCCCGTAACCGGCGAGACCAACCTCGCCGCCGACGTGATCAACCTCTTCACCTCGCTCGACGTGAACAACGACAAGCGCATGTGGATATACGACGAGCAGAAAGAGCAGACGGGCGGTTTCTACTACCTCTGCCACAGCGAGAACCAGGCCAACGACTGGCTCGTTCTGCCCCAGATGAAGTTCCCCCGCGCGGGCTACTACCGCCTGAGCATGGAGGTATCGGCCGGCTACCAGGGCTATTTCGCCGACACCGAGAGCTTCGAGATAGGCTTCGGCAAGGAGGCGCACGCGCCGTCGCTCACCGTAATCAGCGAGGTCACGACCCTCGAGCCCAAGAAGGCCTTCGAGCCCTACGAGCTTATCTTCCAAGTGAATGAGCCCGGCGACTACTACATAGGCATCCACTGCGTGACAGAGGCCAACCACTACCGCCTCTATGCCCGCAACTTCCTTGTTGAGGCTGCCGGCGCCGCCGCCACTCCCGCCGCTGCGGGCGACCTTTACCTTACGCCCGCCGACAAGGGCGCGCTGAGCATCACGGCCACGTTCACCTTCCCGACGGTCGACACCGAGGGCAAGACACTCGACGCCGGCGCCCCCCTGACCGCCACAGTGACCTGCGGCGACAACACCGAGACCGTGACCGGCATTCCCGGCCAGAAAACCAGCGTGACCATCGGCGCCGTGCAGGGTACCAACACCGTGGCCGTACGCATTGCGGGCGCCGACGGCACCCCCGGCCCGGCCGCGTCGGCCGAGACCTTTGCGGGTGTTTCCGTTCCGGGCACCGTCGACCTCACCAAGAGCATATCGGCCGACAACCTCACCCTCACCCTTTCGTGGAAGATGAACACCGTGGCTCCCGGCGGCGGTTACGTCGACCCGGCTACGTGCACCTACACCATCATGCGCCGCACCAACAGCGGCGACTGGTCGGCAGTAGCCAAGACCGAGGCCGGCGCTACGAGCTGGCAGTACAGCGTTGCCGCCGGCACGGCGCAGAACACCTACGTATTCGGCGTAAGTGCCGAGAACGCCGCCGGCATGGCCGAGAACTTCACCTATGTCGACGCCGTACTGGGCACACTCAACGCGCTGCCCATGAAGGAAGTATACCGCAGCCAGGGCGAGACCGTAATCAACAACTACGACCCCATCCAGATACAGAACATTGCCGAGCAGTACTGCTCGTGGAGCTTTGTGGACCCCTCGCAGGTTGACAACGCCGAGGGCAACGACACCGAGACGGCACTCATGGCCTACTATCAGGGCTACGGTCAGGTTACCTTCCCGCGCTTCTCTACCGAGGGCGTCGACAACGTACGCATCAGCGTGAGCATGCTTCACGGCACGATGTCGTCGACCGAGGTTGTAATTGCCGCCGTTACTCCCGACGATCCCTTCATCCCCATCGAGACGATAGACCTCAGCGAAGGCGAGGGCTGGCAGAAGACCACAGTAACCCTTCCCGTTGCCGCTCTCGGCAAGGGCTGGGCCGGCCTTGCGCTGCGCTGCTTCAACCCCACGCAGTTCCACCACTTCATGGTTGACGGCTACACCATCGAGGCCTTCAACGGCACGGGACTCAACATCGAGGCCCTGTCGGCCCCCACGAAGCTGCGCCTCGGCCGCACGGCGACCATTTCGGCCACCGTGGCCAACTATTCGTCGCAGCCCCAGGCCCTTCCGGCCTTCAACGCCGTGTTCGTGGCCGAGAACGGCACCAAGCTCGCGATGCCCCTTGCCGGCGACTACACCAGCGTGCAGGTGCCCCGCGGCGACAAGATGCAGATTGAATTCGAACTCACGCCCTACGCCGAGCACCTCGGCTACGGCCGCGCCACGGTGGCCATCGCCGACGCCTCCATGGTCGACCAGAACGCATCGGCCACGGCCCGCATCAACGTGGTGAAGGGCTACACTCCCGTAATCACCGACCTTACGGCCACCGAGACCGCCGGCGAGCACAAGCTCGACTGGAGCCACCTCGTTCTTGCCGACAACGTGACCGAGGGCGCCGAAGACCTCTCGATATGGGAGCGCGGCGAGCAGCTCGGCGACTTCCGCAACCTCGACTACGACGTGCAGATGACCTATGTGATAGGCGAATTCACCTACCCCGGCAAGTACGAGCCCAAGGCATTCGAGGTGTTTGCGGGCAGCGAGTTTACGGGCGTGGCGTCGGTGGGCGACCTTCTGCAAGCCTACGACGGCGACCAGTACTTCATAGTATTCTCGCCCGACAGCCGCGCTACCTCTCCGGGCAACGACTGGCTTGTGTCGCCGCGCATTGCGGGCGGCTCGGAGGTAAGCTTTATGATAAAGGCTCCCGACACCACCTACGGCGACGAGGAAATAGAACTCCTCTACTCCACGACGCACGACGACACGTCGGCCTTCACGAAGCTCACCACCTTCACTGCACAGAGCGGCAAGTGGATAGAGTGCAAGGCCACGCTTCCTGAGGGCGCGACATACTTCGCGCTTCACTACGCGGGCTTCGACCGCTTCTGCCTTATGGTGGACAACATCGTGTTCACGCCCTACGAACTGGGCGGCACGGTGACGGGCTACAAGGTATATGCCAACGGCAAGGAGATAGGCAGCACCGCCGAGAACAGCTTCACTGTAAGCGCTCCCGAGGCATCGGCGGTATACTATGTTGTTCCTCAGATTTCTGTCGGCGGCACGACAGTGGCCGGCACCCGCTCCAACGCCGTTAGCGCGGGCCAGAGCGGCGTTGACGCCATCGCAGGTACGGGCAGCATCAAGGCTGTGGCCGGCGGTGTTGAAATTACCGGTTTCGAAGGTCTTTCGGCCGCCGTTTACACTCCCGACGGCCGCATGATTGCCTCGGAGGCCTCGCTTCCCGCCAGCAAGCGCATAGCCCTTGGCGCCGGCATATATATTGTCAGCGCGGGCAACGTTACCGCAAAAGTAGTGGTTGAGTAAGCCACGCCCCCTCATATGAGCGCTCCGGCCCCGTGCCGGGGCGCTTTTTGTTTGTAAGGGGCGGGGGCGGATGCCGACGGTGCGGCGTCCGGAATTGCCGGCGCAGCGCGACGGGCCACAATGATACTTATTTCTGGTCATGATTTTGTGAGTTTTGAATTACAGCACAAAATTACGACGGCCAGAAAGGAATTATCCCCGATTTTTTCCCAATGGGAAAAAATCGGGGATATTTTTTTGCAAGGGGAATGAGGAGATTTGGGAAATGGGGATTCTTGCTGTGCAAGCGGCAAGCCGATGAGGGAAGCGGGGATTGAGAATTGCTTTGCTGGTGATTAGCAATTTTGAGGTGATACGGGAAATTTTTAATTTTCGGAATCTTGGTCGGAATTTTTGCCCCATTTTTTGAGGACGAGGATACTGAGCTCGTTGAGGCCGTAGATAGGTATCGTGACCATGACGAGGGTAAAGAGGTCGGGAGGGGTGATGATGGCCGCCACTATCATAATGAGCACCAGGGCATAAGCCCGGTACCGGCGCAACATGTCGGCGTCGACAAAGCCCATCTTGCCAAGCACGAACGCAAACACGGGGAGCTGGAACACTATGCCCATCATGAATGTGAGCGTGGTGAAGGTAGTGATGTACGAATCGAGGGTGATGGTGTTTACTATCTCGCTGTCGACCTGATAGGTAGCCAAAAATTGGAAGGATATCGGGAAAAGAACGAAATAGCTCATCAGCAGCCCGATGATGAAGAGGAGATATATCACGGCTGCCACGAGGTAGGAATACTTGCGTTCGCTCTCATAGAGTGCCGGCGACACAAAGCGGAAGAGCTCGAAGAGTATATATGGCGACGCAAGCAGGAACGCCACGATGCACGACACCGAAATGTGCGTCATGAACTGCGACGACAACTCCGTGTTGATCAGCGGTATATGGTATTCATCGAACTCGAAGTCCCACCCGCAGCTGTGAAGCAGCGACTCGATGAAGGTGAAAGTGCAGAAATCGCACTCGTGGGGAGCGAGAAGTATGGTAAAAGTCTCTTTCTTAAAGCAGAATATCACCGCGGCCAAGACGACGACCACACCGAGGATGCGGAAAAGCATTCGGCGCAGCACGTCGAGATGGCCGCCGAAGGTCAGCAGTTCGGCAGGTGCGTTATCGCTCACTGTTCCTGTGGTTTGTCGGAGCTGTTTTCTCTCATCTTCGCGTCGGCACGACGGCGTACTTCTTCCTCAACACGCCGGTCCATTTCCTCTTCGGTGGGTTCGTTCATGCCCTCCTTGAAGCTCTTCACGCCCTTGCCCATGCCTTTCATGAGTTCGGGCAGCTTCTTGCCGCCGAATATCAGCAGTATAACGGCGCAGATGAGAATTATCTCCGTGGCGCCTATCATGCACGTTATCATTCCGGTGTGACTAAATAGATATTACACTCCTGAAAATTGATTTCCCAATGGCCGTTTTCATCGGATTCCCAAGAATACTTCTTCGCCATTTTCGACCACCAGTCCTGGAAGTCGACACTCGTTTTTCCGAGGTCTGTCACAAGGCGTTCGTACAGTTCGGTATTGTCGGGGGTGAGGATTTTGGCCAACTCGTTGAGCCCGTTTCGGCGCTCAAAGAGTGCCTGTATTTCATCGCGTTCTTGCTCTGTGACGCGGCCTACTTCTTTAATCATCATTCTATCTTTTCAAATGGGTCAAGATATGTTATTTCAGATATTTCCGTGCCGGGCATATATTCACCCAACTCCCGCACTCCGGCAAGCAGCTTTCGCGATGCGTTACGTTCGAGATGTGAAACAACGCACTGCACGTGGCCCGGAGTATTCACTTCGAGGGTCTTCTCACTGTTGAGCCTCACACAGCGATGGCAGTGCCAGGCATCGCATTCTCGGCATATAGGCGCATGGTCAAGCCTATAAAGTTGCTGGTTCTTAATGTCGAGGCCCTCGGCAAGACTGCCGCAAGCGTTTTTGCCGGCATAATAAAATGCGGGGCAAACATAGAATTTTCCGTCGGGAGCAACGGTGATGCTTTCAACACCGGCATTGCAATTGTTCATCTCCGTCAGCACCAGGCGGTCGGTAAGGGTGTTGAGCTGCGGCAAGCGGGCGCCCGACTTGCTGCGCTGCACAATGGCTGCTACGAAGAAATCGAGAATCTCGGCGTACCTATCGATATCGTCCTGCGTCCAGCGGGCAATGTCGGTAAGGGTGAGGTTGACGCGGTCTTTTTCAAAAATAAGATCCACGACGCGTTCCTTCATCGTCGATAATGTGGCAAGGTCGGTTCTAAGTATGACGTTGGCCGACAGGGTTTTGGCCGAGGCGCCCGACAACTCGCAAACTGCGATATCGTCTTTTCCCGCCATCTGCGCCGGCTTGATGTCGACATGGTCGATGGTATCTATCAATTCCTCATACTGGCTTGGAGGAGCATAATCGGGGTAGACAAACTGAATCATCAGATTCTCCTTCATGCCGAACTTGATGGCCCGGGCCAAATCGTCGGGAGCTATCAGGCGCGGCGCACGCTTGCCTTTGTCGTAATGGCAATAGGCGGCGGAGCTGTCGTCGAGCAATATTACAAGATATTTCAACATGGCTCTTGTGTTTGTGCGGTTCGCTTGTTAGCTTCGTATTCTTCGCGGCGACCTTGGAGTTCGAGCTTGCGAAAGAGCTTGTTCCAATAATAATTGTTGGCTCGCACGCGGGCTTTGTGCATCTTGCATATTGCCGTTGAGCGCTGATATATAGTGGGGGTGTCGGCGGCGTCATAGTTTTCGCCCTGGCACCATGCACAACCGCTTGCCACCTCGCACTCCACACATTCGCGGGGAGATTGCGTGGTGCGGTCGAGGGTGAGGAAGGGGCGCAGTTTGTCGGTGTCGATACCGGTATGGATATTGCCTATTATTATGGGCTTTTTCGAGCGCAGGGAGTAGGCCGCAAAGCGTGTGCAGGGGTAGAAATTGCCGCCTGCGTCGATGGCCAGCATCTTGCCGGCGCCACACCAGTTTTGATTGTCGGTAACGACGTCGAGGGGCTTGCCTATCGTTTCGGAGAAGAACGAGCAGGCAAAATCCTCATAATAGCCGCCGTCGATGATGGCATCGGCGAGCTCGGTGAGCTGCTGCTCGAAAAGCTCGTCGTCGCCGTCCTTCCACACGTCTTCAAACACCACATTGATGTTTACCTCATGTATGCCAAGGGAATAAAGATGCAGCACACTCTCCTTTATATAAGGAATGTCGGCCGAACTTATGGTGACCTTTGTACCTGCGCCGGGAAATTGCGAAAGCCACAAAGGAATGTTGCGGACCACATCGGAATAGCTGCCGCGCTCGCCGTCGCCTTTCCATATGCGGTTGAGGTCGTGCTTCTTTTGCGTGCCGTCGATGGTAATGCCAATCGACAGGTGCGAGCGGTTTTTCTCTATGAAACGCTGCACTTTCTCCGAATCGTAATTGATGCCGTTGGTCGAAAAGCTGAAACGATATGAGTTGAACCAGTGGTGGTTGCGGCGGAACATCTCGGTCTTGAGATAGTCGCATATGCGGTCGATAAGCTCGATTTCGAGGAAAGGCTCTCCGCCGATGAAGTCCCATATCACCGACTTTTCGGGGAAGTCGTCCTCATGGTCGAGAATATAGTCGATTGCCGCCTTGGCCACGTCCCACGACATGCGCTCCTTCTCGTTCTTGCCCACAAGATAGCAATACCTGCATGCAAGCTGGCAATCCTTCGTGACGATGAAGGTGATAGTCTTAGCAGCCCCAACCTCCCAAGCGTCCTTGGGCTCAAATAGTTGCGACATATGTACGTTAAATTCTATTTACCTTCTCTTTGCAAGAGCCTGAGCAGGAGTTACTACACCAATCTTC